>JBFXII010000007.1:0-19198 GCA_050176095.1 Desulfomonilaceae bacterium | reverse complement strand
CTGGCTAAGTACCAGCTTGTCCGCAGTTCTAGCAATGAAAACCCCGGGCGCCTCAAACGTCACATCTGACGGGCCCTTTATGGACTGAGTTGTGGCGTTGAACCACAGGCTGAAGGTTGCAGGGGGCTTTGGCAGGACCGAGTACTCAAGAGTTAAGGATAATAAGCTGCCTGGCTGGTTCAGGTTATAAGTAAGCGCAGACGGAAACGTCCAGTATTCCAGGTGAGATCCCGTGAAAGACAACAGTGGCAGAAAATTCTGCTGCCCTACCGAAATAGGCAATGCCCCTGTCTGAACGAATTCCTTGGGAAGAAACCCTGTGGCCGAAACAAAAGCTGTCACCTTAGGAGAAAAAACGACATTCACTCCGGCGGATCCCATCCAAAAGTTGTAGTCTTTCAAGGCTATGCTCATGTTTCCGATAGACACGTGCGGAATAGGAGAAGGTGGATCGAAGTCAGCCTGAATGGGGACGTCCAAGTTCACCCCGTTACGTTGATAACCTAACTGAACAAAGGGATTGACTATTATCCCCCCCTCCTGTGGATTTCTCGCCTACTGAGCAAAAACCTCCCTTGAGCGTATGGGGAGCGGAATAATGATTTGCTGACAGGCATGACATTCCCCCATCAACAGACCAGGCAGCCTGTCCAAAAAAGGAAGTCGCAACGATCATACCCAAGGCAATCAGGAAGGGTTTCACAAATCTCATAGACATGGACTCCTAGGAATATCGACCTCAAGGATCTGCGCTTTCAGGCATGCGGCACACAGCGCCTCTGGGGTCCAATAACCACGCGTGCTGGCATTAACCAGTCTCGCGAATCGCACGATGCGAAAAGTCCGAAACGTGCCGTCAGATAAATCGCTTTTCGGTCGGATTTTTTGTAGGAAACGGAATGGCTGATATTAATCCCCAGGCCCGTCGTACGTCAAAATCTTTCTTACTCACCGGTAATTAATATGGTCTTGAGATTTATGAATATTCATGGCGGTTTTTGAAATTAAACGCGAATTGCTTGCATGGTTTGGCTTGTCATTCTCAGGAAAGCTACAAAATAAGCAGGATGGATCCCAGATCAGGTCGGGGATGACATTAAGGGGCGCCTCTATGGAGTCAGCTTATGGCACGCGCCAGGCAAGACAGGATTGCTCCGCTCCGCTGGCAAGGACAAGAAGAGGACTCGCCATAACGCTTGCGGACTTTGTCAGTGCGAGGAGGCGCACAAAATCCATAAGATTCTTGAATTGCCACATGATCAAACGCGACGATTCTCATCACTGCGTCAAATATAGCCGAGCTCTTCCAGCCTTTTCTTAATTATTTCCTGCTCCTCTACGGAGAAGCCTTTCTCCGGACGCGTTTCATTGATTACCTGATGACTCATATCAACGCTGTTTGAAGCCTTTATTTCCATTTTCTCCGAATAGTAAAACGAATCAACAAATTTCATTCCTTCTAGAGTAAAACCGTCACTGCCAATTCCATAAGAATCCAGGGTAATTGACGATATATCCCTCCATGTCAGGCCATCAACCCGATCATCCCTTCTTGTGCCTGATCGGAGATCCGAAAGTTTTGTCAGGATAAAGATTCCCAGCGGATCATGATTACAGTCGTCCAAGGAATAAGCTGAGCCATCCACAAATATTTTGCCGGAGTCTATCGAGCTTAGAGCTCTTCTTTTCAGGCCGTCAAAATAAACCATTAAATCCGGCGCCACATTTAGCTGTTCAGCGTATATTTCATCAGGTTTAAGGACATCATTGCAGATCGACTCTCCACTGCGGTCGGTAATTATTCGTAGACTACCTGCCAACTCATCCCTGAAAGTTTCATATTCGGTCGGCTCGATGACGCCTTTGGGCTCGCGGCCCCTGACGTTGAGAAATATCCGGGCATAGTAGCCCCCTTCGCTCCAGACCGCGGTCTTCTCCCAGTCGATCATGTCCGGCTCAAGCCTTGCCAGTTCTTTCACACGCTCCTTAAGGAAAAGGTAGCCGTTGTCTATCAACCATTGATTTATACAAACACCGCCATGGCATGGCATGGCTCCATGATCGGATACGACTACAACCGTGGTGTCATCATCCATCAACGCCAAAAGCGAATTCAGCTTGGCGTCGAGGTATTCGTAAAACTTAGGTATCACATCCTCATACTCAGACCCCGGTGTATATCTGGGATGTTCCGGATCAAAAAACCTCCAGAAGGTATGATGAGCCCGGTCAGGCGCTATCTCAACCATCATGAAAAAGTCCCATGGGTTGGCTATCAACAGGCGACCGGCGACCTTGAATCGTCGTTCTACCATTTCCCGAAGCTCAACCGCCAACTCCCCCAGTGGCCGGTTCCTGAACTCTCTGATATCTTCAAGATAGGGGCCGCCGGCAATGTCATCAAGCTCTTGGCCCAATCCCCCCGGATACGTGAACTCTGATGATTCTCTGGGCGCCGGGAAACCGCAGATCGTTATACCTCTGTGCGCCACGGCGGGAAAGGTTTGAGGAATACCTACCAGGATCGAAGATCCACCTGCTTCTTCAATATAATCCCATATCCTTTTTGCTGTTATCGCAGTTGAATCCGCCGTGGATAATTGTTCGTAATCATACGATTGCCTGTTTCTAAATCCGTAAATGCCAAGTTCACCAGGGTCCTTTCCTGTGGTCATGCATGTCCATGCGGGGATTGTTATGGGCGGTTCAGTGGATTTTAGTGGCCCCCAGGATCCATGTTCCATCAATAGCCTGAAAGTCGGCAGCCTGTCCTTGAATCGTCCAAAAATCAGACTTGCCGGGACCCCGTCAAGCCCTATCACTGCAACCTTATTCCTCTTTGAATTTGAACTTCTTGAAATACCAATACACGGAGTCGCCTGATCAGGTCGAATATCAGGAAAACGATTTTCCAGGAACTCCAGGATCATCCCGGTGACCTGCTCAGGCGAACCCTGATCAGTCCTGACAAGCAAATCAGGTGATTGCGGAATTTCAAATGGCGATGATATACCTGTAAAATTGGGGATTTCTCCTTGCCTGGCGCGTCTGTAAAGACCCTTTGGGTCGCGGTCCTCACAAACATTAATAGAACACTCCAGATAGATCTCAATGTAACGATCAGGATCGAAGAGATTTCGAACAGCTGTCCTCAGCGTTTCCAGTGGAGTTATAAAGGCAGCGATAACCGTATGCCCCGCCTCCGACAGTATCTTTGCCGTCTCTCCGGCCCTTCTTATGTTTTCCGCGCGGTCTTCGGCAGAAAAACCCAGGTCACGGTTCAAACCGGACCTCAGGACATCACCATCCAAAAGAACGACGCTCACGTTTCGCTCTTCCAGTATCTGTTTTATCTTCGAGGATAAAGTAGATTTTCCTGATCCCGATAGACCGGTGAACCAAATAGTCTTACCAACATTATTTTGCGTCAGATTCATCAAAATTCTTTTCGGTTATCCAAAGCCCTTTCTAAAGTCAGTGGATCAACATATTCAAGGACTCCACCTATAGGCACCCCATAGGCGATTTTGGATACCTTAACCCCTAATTCCTTAAGTTTTGCGGCAATGTAGGAAGCAGTAGCCTCACCCTCTATCGAAGGGTTTAGGGCCAGGATGATTTCTGATGGTTGCTCTTTCCTGGACCGCTCAAGCAATTCCATCAACCTTATGTCTTTTGGGCCTACACCATCGAGTGGAGACAATGTCCCATGTAAAATATGATAAAGCCCCCTGTAGATCCCCGATCGCTCTATGGCCACCAGATCAATGGGGGTTTCCACAACACATATCTTTGAATCATCACGCCTTGTGTCCCGGCAAATAGCGCACGGATCCGTGTCGGTAGGATTGAAACATTTCGAACATAATCTGAGTTTGTCTTTGACAAGATTTATCGCACGCACGAGTTCCTCAATCTCTTCACGTTTAGCGTTGAGTATGTGGAACGCATATCTCGTGGCGGTCTTTTCGCCGACCCCTGGAAATTTCTTCAGGGACCTGATCAGAGACGCAAGGGGTGTAACCACTTTTTCCTCTATTTGGCGTTAACTACCTGAAAGCTTTAGAAGAGTCTTCCGGGTAGGCCTCTTGAAATGATGTTTTTCCTAGAAAAGACCTGGAATCTTGAGCCCGCCGGTTAACTTGGACATTTCCTGTGTGGCCAACTCCTTGGATTTGTTTATGGCGTCATTTACCGCCGCCGCTATCAACGATTCCAACAAATCCTTTTCTTCCACATCTATTATGTCGTTTTCTATCTTTACCGACACAATGTCCATCGTGCCCGTTATTTCCACTCGGACCATATCCCCACCGGCGCTGCCAATAACCGTCTTGTCAGCAAGTTCCTCCTGCATTGAGGCAAGTTTGGATTGAAATCCCTGAGCCTGCGCCAGCAGATCTTTCATATTGAACAATTTAGAACCTCCATCCGGTCCATTAAAATCTTTTTAGTTCATAGCTTGTTGCGCCATATTTTTCCTATATAATTATTTATTCGGTTAATTTGCAACCCCTAGAACTGACGAAACAAAGTGATCCGTTGTTACAATCGATAAAAAGAAACAAGCTCCTGTTAGTTAATCCGTGGATCCACGATTTTTCAGCTTATGATCTGTGGGCTAAGCCTTTAGGATTATTAATACTAGCTGATTACTTGCGGACAAGCGGCTGGCAAACGACTCTCGTCGACTGTCTCGATCCGTGCCACCCGGCATTGCCCGGAAAATACCAAAGGTCCGGAGCTCGCGGACGTTTCCACCGAACACAAATTCCTAAACCTGAATGTCTCAAAAATGTTCCCAGGACCTACGCCCGCTATGGCGTCCCCTACGAATTAATCGCCAATGACCTGTCAAAAATTGAAAGGCCTGACGCTATTCTTGTCACTAGCCTCATGACATACTGGCGAACAGGACTCATTGAGACGATCGATCTACTGCGCAACTCATTTCCCGGCATTCCTATCATCCTCGGGGGAATTTACGCGTCAATAATGCGACAAAACGCCAGGAAGCTCACCGGTGTGGATGAACTGATAGTAGGTCCCGCTGAACAATCTGTTAATAGAATTCTGAGAGAGTTACTCTCGGCGCCCCACGTAGATGAACAGAATTCGGGACTTAACTTCACCCCGGCATTGGACCTGATGTCCCATGTAAGTTTTATTCCTCTTCTAACATCACGCGGATGCCCCTATAAATGCCATTACTGCGCATCCAGAATCGTGGCGCCGTCGTTTGTTCAAAGACCGGTCAGTGATGTAATAAAAGAGCTGCAGTCCAACCTGGACAAATACGGCTGTAAGGATATAGCCATCTATGACGACGCTTTCCTGGTCAATGCGCAAGAACATGCTCTCAAAATACTGGAACCATTCGAATCCGAACGTCCTGAACTTGATTGGCACTGTCCCAATGGGCTGCACGCTCGAGCCATAGACAAAAAGGTGGCGTTGAGTTTCAGAAGAGCCGGATTCAAGACAATACGCATCGGCCTGGAAAGTTCATCCGACACCTTCAATAATATGACCGGAGGAAAAACCAGCCGCGATTTCTTTCTGCGCGCGGTCCGGTTCCTAAGGGAGGTGGGATTCACTCAAGAGCAGATAGGGGCCTACCTGCTGGTAGGGGTTCCGAAGCAGACATGCGCTCAGATAGAGCAGGACGTGGAATTCACACTCAATGCCGGAGCTCATCCCAAACTGGCGGAATATTCTCCAATACCCGGAACTTATATGTGGGACGAAGCGCTTAGGGATTCATCCTATCCCATTGAGCATGAAACACTTTTTCACAATTGCACTCTGCTTCCGGCCGCATTGCCTGAAGTAACCTCAGAATTCCTCGCCAGGACAAGGAGAAGAATTAGAGACGCTATCAACAGATCCAATAATTAATCATCCTTATCAAATGTTGACAGTGTGGCGTCATATTGCTAAATATGAAGTAATCTTCAGTGAATATTTTTAATCAATATCAAATTCGGAAAGTGAGATCGTAATGGCCCAACCGAAGGACGTAGTAGGCGCCGCCCTCGTCGTCGGAGGCGGAATTGCAGGGGTTCAGGCCTCGTTAGACTTGGCGGAATCGGGTTATAAGGTCTATTTAGTTGAGAATCAGACAGGAATCGGTGGGCGCATGGCCCAATTGGATAAGACTTTTCCCACGAATGATTGCTCGACCTGTATCTTCTCGCCCAAACTGGTCACTGTCGGCCAAAATCCAAACATTGAATTACTATCCTATAGTGAAGTAGCTGATATTCAAGGCGAATTAGGCAACTTCAAAGTAAAGGTCCGACAGAAATCTCGATATATCAGGAAGGATCGTTGTAAGGCCTGTGGTGATTGCGCTACCGCATGCCCCGTTAAGGTCCCGAATGAATTCGATCAGGATTTGAGTAATAGATCGGCCACCTACAGGCTGTTCCCTCAGACCATCCCTCAGACATTCGTTATCGAAAAAGCGGATAGGGCCCCATGCGTTATGGCTTGCCCCGCCCACATAAATGTCCAGGGATATGTCGCCCTGATCAGCAAAGGCAAATATAAAGAAGCCGTCGAATTGATATACAGGAATCTGCCTTTGCCCGGAGTCTTGGGACGGGTCTGCCCGCATCCATGTGAAAAAGTCTGTAGACGTGGAGAAAAAGACGCTCCTATTTCTATATGTAAGCTAAAAAGATTTGCGGCGGATCAGATAGACTACTCTGAGCTTACCTTGCCGGAAATACAGCCTCGCGAGGAAAAGGTCGCCGTCATCGGATCAGGCCCCGCCGGCCTTTCGGCCGCATATTACCTCGCGTTGAACGGCTATAAGGTAACTATATTCGAAGCAGCCCCGGTCCTCGGTGGATGGCTACGAGTAGGTATCCCCGCTTACAGACTACCCAGGGAACTCCTCGAAAAAGAAATCAACCACATCCTGAGCCTTGGCGTCGAAGCCAGGACTAACACGGCCCTGGGTAAGGATGTGACCGTAGACAGCCTCAAGGCCGACGGCTTCAAGGCCATATTCCTCGGAGTCGGATGTCAGGAAGGCGCCAAGCTCGCCATACCCGGCGAAGAGGCTCAAGGCGTCATACAGGGAGTTGACCTTCTCAGAGACGAAGCCCTGGGAAAGAAATTCGACTCAATCAGGAAGGCAGTGGTCATCGGTGGTGGAAACGTAGCCATTGACGCCGCCAGAGTCCTGGTAAGACTCGGCGCTGATGTTTCAATACTTTATCGCAGGTCCCGAGCTGAAATGCCGGCGTATGACGAAGAAGTTCACGCAGCGCTTGAAGAAGGCGTCAAGATTCAGTTCCTGGCCGCCCCCGTGGAAGTAGAACAATCCGGTGGAAAAGTAACGGGACTGAAGGCCATTCGCATGGAATTGGGTCCGCCGGACGCGTCGGGAAGACGTCGCCCTGTCCCGGTAGAAGGTTCGGAATTTACGATCGCCGTCGATACCATCGTCCCGGCAATCGGACAGGTTGTCGAGTCAAAATTCTGGGATGGCTCGCCCAACATAACCCAGACATCTAAAAAGACCATCAGCTTCGATAGAGTAACTTATGCCACAGGTATCGAAGGAATCTTCGCCGGTGGTGACGCCGCTACAGGACCGGCCACGGTCGTAGAAGCCGTCGCAGCAGGACGTGAAGCCGCCGAATCCATAAACAGATACATAAACGGCACGGATATCGCCGAAGGACGCCCCTTGTCATTCCCGGACGATCCTCAGTATCCGCCTATTCCGGAAATGAAAGCCGAAGCCAGGGCCGTCAACCCTGAAATACCCGTATCACAACGCAAGAATTTCAATGAGGTTGAACTTGCCTTCCCTGAGGATGAAGCCGTTAGAGAGGCCAATCGATGCCTGAATTGCGGTGTGTGTTCCGAATGTATGGAATGCGTGAAAGCTTGCCCGGCTCAGGCTATCGATCACAACATGGACGACTCAATCCTCGAATTCGATGTTGGAACAGTTATCCTTTCAACCGGATATGAAATGCTCGACCCGACAAAAGTCCGGGGAGAGTTTTCATACGGAACAGCGAAGAATGTTCTGACGAATATGGAATTCGAACGAATGCTGAGCGCCTCCGGACCAAACGCCGGTGAAGTCAAAAGGCCTTCCGACGATCATCATCCGAAAAAGGTCGCCTGGATCCAGTGTGTCGGTTCACGTGACGCTCAGAAGGGAATGCCTCATTGTAGCTCGATATGCTGTATGGCCTCGATCAAGGAAGCCATCATAGCCAAAGAACATGACCCGAATATCGAACCAACAATATTCTATATGGATATACGCGCTTACGGAAAGGACTTCGACGCTTATTATGAAAGAGCGAAGAATTCGGGTTTAGTGCGTTTTGTCAGGTCCATGGTTTCAAGGGTTGTGGAAGATCCTCTAACCAACAACTTGAACATTACCTATCTCGATGAAAACCAGAAACTCGTCACCGAGAATTTCGATATGGTGGTCCTGGCCGTTGGACTCAAGACTTCCCAGGAATCGATCGATTTGGCTAAGCAGCTTGGAATCGAACTAAACGATTCCTCATTCTGCTCAACCACTTCTTTCGATCCCGTTCAGACCAACAGACCCGGTATGTTCGTCGCAGGTATGTTCCAGGGTCCCAAAGATATTCCCCAAACCGTCATGGAAGCCTCAGCGGCCGCAGGAGCCTCTTCCAAGTTGCTCTCCAGCGCAAGGAATACTCTTACGACCAAACAGGAATTCCCGCCACAGCGTGACGTATCAGGCGAAGAACCTCGCATCGGTGTATTTATCTGCAGATGCGGAATCAACATAGCCAATGTCGTAAATGTTCCCAAAGTTGTTGAACACGTCAAAACCCTTCCCAATGTCGTTTTTGCGGATGAGAAGCTTTTCACGTGCTCGCAGGACACTCAGGAACAATTCCTTGATATTATTAAGGAACATAATCTCAACCGTGTCGTGGTGTCCGCCTGCAGCCCCAGGACTCACGAACCGATGTTCCAGCTTACAATGGAAAAAGCCGGCCTGAACCCCTACCTGTTCACGATGACCAACATCCGCGACCAGTGTTCATGGGTTCACGCTACCCATAAAGAAGAGGCCACACTCAAGGCAATGGACCTCGCCCGCATGGCCGTAGCCCGAGCAAGGCATCTCATGCCGCTCCAGAAATCCAAGATGGAAGTGGTCTCTAACGCATTGGTCCTCGGCGGTGGTGTCTCCGGAATGGTTTCCGCGGCTAACCTCGCTGATCAGGGATTCCAGGTATATCTCGTGGAAAAGACCGATAAGCTTGGCGGAAACGCTCAGTCCATTGAAAAGACGATTCATGGTGAGCCCATTAAGTCTTATGTCGATGATTTGGTCGCCAAGGTTGAGAACCATCCCAAGATAGAAATTCACAAGGGCTCCAAATTCTTTGACCTGACCGGCCACGTTGGACATTTCAAGGGAAAAATCGCCAAATTAACCAACGGCTCACAACCCGCTGAAATAGATTTTGGAGCAGCCATAATCGCCACAGGCGCCGTGGAATCAAAGCCCACCGAATACCTTTACGGTGAGCACAAAGCTGTAGAAACGCAGCACTCACTTGAAGAACGTATCATGGCGGGCGATCCAAGCCTCAAAAACATCAAGAACGCCGTCTTCATACAGTGTGTCGGCTCTCGATGCGACGAACGCCCATATTGTTCCAAGATATGTTGCGCAGGCTCGGTGCGTCTGGCCGAAAGACTCAAGGAGTTGAGCCCGGGAGCCAAGGTTTACGTCCTCTACAGAGACCTTAGGACATATGGATTGTTGGAAAAGTATTACGCTGAATCCAGAAAGGCCGGAACGATATTCGTCAGGTTTGATCCTGAGTCAAAGCCGAAAGTTGAGGCCTCCGGGGATAAGGTAATGGTCACGGTCAGAGATATGACCCTGGATCAGGACATCACAATCCCCGCTGATCTATTGACTCTTGCGGCAGCTATCGATCCTGCTCAATCTAACCGTGAGATTGGTCAGTTGTTCAAGGTCACCGTCAATTCATACGGCTATTTCGTAGAAGCCCACATGAAACTCAGACCGGTCGACTTCACGACTGAAGGTGTATTCCTTGCGGGTCTTTCGCATTACCCGAAACCGATTGACGAATCCATCGCTCAGGCTACCGCCGCGGCGCAAAGGGCGTCTATCCTGCTGAGCCAGGAAAAGATGACATTCCCCGGCGTTATTTCCAAGGTGGATCCTAGTAAATGCGCTGTTTGCCTCACCTGTGTGCGGCTATGCCCCTACGGCGCTCCGTTCATCAATGAGGATCACAAGGCTGAGATCGTCCCGGCATTGTGCCAGGGCTGCGGAATCTGCGCTTCGGTTTGCCCCGCAAAGGCAATCGAACTGTCACACTTCCGCGACGATCAGGTGTGCTCAGAAATCGACGCCCTGTTCGGTGAAGCTTCATAAGCTCACTGAAATAAGCAGTATCGCTTCATAAGTGTAGAGGACAGGAGCATTAATGCTTGGCTCCTGTCCCCAAAAAAGTTATATGACGTTTTGACAGGATAAATGAGTTATACGCTCTATTGTCGGACCGAAATTGAAGAGGAGCGCAAACGCCTCAAACTTTCAGGTTCCGAGAGGGAGAAACAGATGCCTCAAACAGGTTATGCAACCTCAACAGGAAGAATAGCGGCGCCTCAGGCTGACCTGGCCGCTATTATTAATCAGTGCTACCAATGTGGCAAATGCTCCGCTGGATGTCCCGTAGCCTCAGAGATGGACTTGATGCCTCATCAGATGGTTAGACTGGCCGTCCTGGGTGATGTCGACAGAATTGCTGCCTCAAAGAGTGTTTGGTTGTGCCTAACATGCCACACATGCGGCGCCAGATGCCCCAACGGCATTGATGTGCCCGCTCTGCTCGACCCAATCAGACATCAAATACTCAGAGATAAACTCGATACCAAAGGATCTCCAGTGCCGGTGTTCCACAAAACCTTCATGGACACCATCAAGACCTTCGGTAGAGTATATGAGTTGTTCCTTATCGGTATGTATAAATTAAGAACCAAGAAATATTTCGACGATATGGAACTCGGTATGCAAATGTTCAAAAAAGGCAAACTCCACCTGCTTCCTCAAAAGACCGGCAGCCTAAGCGAAGTAAAGCAGGTGTTCAAGAAATCCGGTTTGAAATAATTCAAGCCATTAATTCCAAAAAAAGAATGATCAAAGGCTGCGCTCCCGCGACAGCCATTTTTCATTTCTGTTGATGAGGAAGCGCAATGGAATTTACTTACTATCCCGGATGCAGCTTGAAAGGCTCTGCCGAGGAACTCGATGAGTCATTTCGCAGCGTCTCGGAAAAGTTGGGCGTCACCTTGAAGGAATTACCCGACTGGGCCTGTTGCGGAGCATCATCCGCCCACATGGTCGACGCATACCTGGAAACCGCCCTGCCCGCTCGAGATCTTTTAACCGCTGAACGCCTCGGACGTGATGTTGTCGCCCCATGCGCCGGATGCCATGTTCGCATGAAGGCCGCTTCTATGAAAATACTTGAAGACGCCGAGCTATCAAGACAGTTCCCCTTCAAGGGTGAAATCGACATCATTTCCGGCATCGAAATGTTCCACAAACAGGATGTCCTCAAGAGAATAAAGGAACGCCGTTCCAAACCTCTGGATGGACTCAAGGTGGTCACCTATTACGGTTGCCTTGCTGTAAGGCCCGTAGAAGTGGTGGCCCCGGAAGATCCTGAAAACCCGAGGCAAATGGATGATGTGCTCGAAGCCGTTGGAGCGGAAGTATTGAATTGGCCCTTCAAGACCGATTGCTGCGGTGGATCGCTGGCAGTCACCCGGACGGATCTGGTAATCAAGCTGTCAAAGAAACTCATTGACATGGCAATCGCTGTAGGCGCCGACGCCATGGTTACCCTGTGCCCCATGTGCCAGGCTAACCTCGATACCCGTCAGGCCGATATGTCAAAATTGTCAGGAAAAAATTATCAGATGCCCGTTCTGTATTTAACCGAACTGATCGGTGTGGCCCTAAACGATTCGCAAGCCACTCGCTGGTTTGAGAAACACATGGTTTCTCCAAAGAATATGCTGGCTTCCAAGGGCCTTATCTAAAGCCTGAACAATAGTCAATTAGCTTGACGAAACAGGTCCAGTTGTGATTAAATCCCTTCTAGTAAAATATATCATCGCGCTAGAAGGGCCTCATGGGAAAAATCCCCATTCATAAGCCCATAATCATAATGGCATTATTGTTCGCCGTGGTCTTCGGCCCCGGCGAACGCTACACCCACGCGCAATACCCCGACTCCGGACTCGGGGCCATCCTGCCCCTGGATTCCATACAAAAATTTATCGGACCTATTCTGCCTCCAAACGGCCTCTCAAGCACATTCAGAAGCGAACTGGGTATGGGCGGGGGCTTGGCAGCCTTACAGAGAGCTAAATTGACCAATCCGAGGTATGGTAGTTTTGATCTCGTTAACAACAACGCCCAATCCGATCCTACACTGAGTGACCCTAACAACCCACATTCTACTCTGGTTGCAGGTACTGAACCTTACATAAAGTATCGGTCATTAGACGGGGGGCCTAGCACTTTTTCGTTGTATTCCAAGACGCGGCTGTGGCGTTTAGCATTCAACGCCTCATATGTATCTTTGGACACCCTGAGCCGAAGGTCTTCTGAGGACGGTCTTTTCTTCTCCGGACTGGTTATGGGTGGAGACATAGACCTGATTCGCAATGAATGGGTGGCCATTGGGGCATCGGCGAATTTCTATTTCAACGATCCCCGTTTTACATTTAAAGATTCCTCACTTAAGTGGGACAATTCCCAGACGATTCCCGCCGATTTTTCTGGCGATGCGCCCTCCAACATCGGTGTGTATTTGAGATACACGCCACCGGAGATTTTGAATTTTCCACTTCATATCGAGGCGCATTATTACGCTCCGCTCAAAGGATCGCAATGGACGAATATGGGTGTGGCCCTGGCGTTCAGGCCCCAGATTTACCGCTTTGATCTGTCTGCACGTTTGAAATTCGACAGACAGTTCCTGAAGTTCAGCACAAAGGATCGACCTGAAGATGATCAGTGGGAAGCAGATTTCTGCTGGGACATCTGGGGAATCGAAGTTGGTGTATATTTCTAGTCAAATACGACTGACGCAACTCGCAAGCAATTCATAAGATCATTCATTGATCCTAAAGGGTATTTTCAGGCCCTTGGAGATGAACAGGTTCGTGTAGTCCTTCCACATTTCGGATGTAGTGAAGCATCCTTCGACGATTGATGCAAATTCATCGATACTGCGGATCCTTTTTGTAACTTTCTGGTGCTGATCAACTTCCGCTATAACGTCAATGCCCAGGCTGAAGAGGTAGCGGCCTAACTCCAGGGGATCATGTCCGAGAGAAGTTAGCGCCTCCGGATGAAGCTCACAGAATACCTGAAACCCTTTCACCGACTTCAGTGTGGCTTCCATGCCCCTAAACGCGTCCGGTTCGCTGCCTTCAACGTCAATTTTGACTATCAATGAGTCAACCCTGTCAATACCCAACTCAGGTAAAAGACCATCCAATGTAACCCCTCGAACCTTGTAATGGGAAGAATGTCCCCACAAACTCTGAGGACCATCTGCAACAGCTCCCTTGCTCATCGCGGAGAAAGTGTCATGGGGGTAGAAAAAGCAGTCCGCGTTGTGTTCACGAGCCACAGCAGCATTAACCAGATGGATGTATGGACCAAACCCATTGAACGCAACCGACGAACTCAGGCACGAAAACGTATCATTATTGGGTTCTATGGCAATTATGCTTTGTGCCAGCCCATCACGAACCAGAGCGCAGGCCGTGAGCGAGTACGCCCCGTAATTCGCTCCCATGTCTACCATAAGTGAGTTTTCATTAACCTTGAGCGATTCAATAAACAACGATATCTCATATGATTCCCAAATCCAATCACCCGAATTAGCGTGAACCAGGAAGAGTTCGCTTGCCGTCTTGTCTTTGGGATTTAGGAACACTCTGAAATCCTTGATCGTAATACTGTTATCCTTGAGTTTCATGAGAGTGGAGATAAAAGGAGAACCGTGTTTATATCGAAATTTCCACGGAAACAATTTTGCGTACAATCCAACTATCTTATCAATTGCTGTTCCATCGGCCATGCGCAAATCCTTCCAATAATTGATATCACATTCCACACGTTGGCCTCAAAAATGGTTCAAAACCCATTTCCATAATCTTGACGCCTTCAGCGTCTACCAGTTAAGCTCGCAATTAAGTAAACCATAAACATTCAGATATTCGCAGGATCCTACTAATGCAAGAGTTCAGATAAATGATATTTTTATTTAACACCAATCAATTTGTCTTCCTGCTTCTTTGCAAGGCCGTAACAATATCGCATCAGGAAGATGCGCAGCCATGGGATTCCTGCATGACCACAAGCAGTTGACGCCTCTCTACAGAATTCGGCACATAAAAAGTGATAGGCTTTTGGCTTCTATTCAAATGAAAAAATGATTGGTTTCTAAGAGTGAGGGTTGACTGCAAACAAGCATTCCTCTGGCAGAATTATCAATACGCTGTTTCCAGTCGAGATAGACATTTTGCGCATCTCGGAACTCAGGACAACCGCCTCAATGGATCTGAATGAGTCGGCAACTGAAACCACTAGAGTTAACAAAGCTCCTGTTCCGAATATGTTTTTTATCGTTCCTTTAATTACGTTACTCGTGTCGGGCGGCAAATCTGTCGGCATTATGACTTTTACATCCTGAGACCGTATTCCGGCAAAAAACAGCGAACCGCTTTTATGAAATGAACCTGTGTCCTCTCCGGCCAGCCTTAATTTCATGTTGAGGTCATCGCAATAGGCTATGATAGAGTCATCTTGTCTGGCGATTGTTCTTGATGAGAAAAGGTTCCTGATCCCCAGAAATTCGGCAACTTCAAGATTAACCGGAGACGAATACACTGATTCCCTTGGCCCTTGGCGCCGAATCCTGCCTTCAAGAACAATGCTTATGGAATCGGCTAGAAAGAATGCTTCCTCAAGATCATGTGTTACTGTCAACATGCCCAGCTCATAATGCTCTTGCAGAATTTTCATCACATGCCAAAGCTGCCTTTTTAAACTCTCATGTAAAGCCGAAAGCGGTTCGTCCAAAATTAAATATCGCGACCCCGAGGCCACGGCTCTGGCTAACGCGATCCTTTGTCGCTCCCCACCGCTGAGATTCTTGATAGAGCGGTTGAGAAGATGCTGAATTCCAAGGTATTCCACCAGTTCCTCCACGATGCCGTTCTGGTGGTCGTGCCTGGGGCCCCTGATTCTAATTGGATAAAAGATATTTTCGTGAACCGTCATGTGCGGAAACAAGGCTAGATCCTGAGGAACATAAGATAGCTTCCTCTTCTCAATCGGAAGTTGAGTTATCTCCTGTCCATCCAGGAATATTTTACCTGATTTATGTTTTCTCAAACCAATCAGGGATTCCAGGAGCAAGCTCTTTCCACTGCCAGTCGGTCCTAATATCACGTGGCACGATGAAGATGGAACCGTCACTGTGACGTCATTCAGGGAAAAACTGCCGGCTTCCACGCATAGTTCCTGTATCTCAAGCAAAGAATGACCCCCGCGACAGTAAACGCACAACATAAAGAATGCCCAGTCCTATCGAAACCAATATCATTATCAAAATTACTGTTCCTTCGATTTCTGCGCTCGAAAGCCTCATAAAAATGGCTATGGGCAAAGTCTCTGTTTTCATGGCCATGGATCCTGCAATTGTAATTGTTGCCCCAAACTCGCCGAGCGCTTTTGCCCAAGAGAGAATACCTGCTGAATAAAGGCCCCTTTTACACAGCGGTAACGTTATGGTGATAAATGCCCTCTCAGGAGATGCCCCAAGAGTTCTTGCGACTGCTTCATACCTTACTGGTATTTCATCCATCGCAGCCTTTATCAGTCTGGTTGATACACCGCATATGGTAACAAATTGTGCTAATACGATTCCGTAAAAAGTAAAAACAAACTGTGGGCCGTGTTCCTGAATCCACAAACCTGCTGGATTATTAAAGAATATCAACAACATGGCTCCTAGCGCTGCTGGGGAAACGATCATGGGAAGTTCCAGCATCGTATCAACAGCCCTTTTACCTGGAAATTCATAACGTGACAGCGCAAAGGCCGAGGGAATGGCTATGATCATCGCTAGTAGGGCGCTTACAGTCGCAGAAAAAATGCTTATCTTGACAGAAAAAAGAGTTCGATCGGACTTCAAAGCGCTCAGTAATGTGTCACCACGAAAAAAATATAATAGTGACAGGATCAAAACCCCATAGAGGAGAAAGATTGCAAATGAACAAACAATTGTAACTCTTCTTAGAGTCATTTTTTTGATCCGGCTCTAATTAAATCTTGAGCGCATGATGTGAACCCATTTAATTGATAGAGGAATTCTATGGCTCCTAATTAAATCAACTGAATTCTTTGTGGAGACGTGCCTCAATCGGCCCTACCATGGGCGCCGTAACGATTTCTGATGTTTGGGTCGTGGCGTCGAATTCCGACTAATCTTTAGGTAACAAATTCAAAATCCAGGCATCGGGCTATCATAGGGCAAGTCCATCGGAATCCGGGAGTTGGAATTTTAAGGTGGAGCCTAAATTTGGTTATCACCTTCCTCACTATTTCTTAATCCAGTCATGGGGAACTGCGTATTCTCCACCAACAGGCTTGCTCTCGCCTATCCAGGATGACGCTTCTTCAGCGCTCATAAAGTACTGATACTTGCTGAATATCTTCCTGCCGTCGTCAGATACCAGAAAATCGATGAATTGTTGTGCTAATTGTCGATTAGTGGTGAATCTGGATATGGCTATAGGGATGTACCCTATTCGGACAATCTCGTTTTTATCCAGAGCAATGGTTTCGATACGTTCAGGATCCCAATATTGGAATACTCTCCAGCCCAAGACAGCGTCCGCAGCTTTCAACGAAATGGCAGTGGCCGTTTTCTCACAGCTTTCCGTATAGTTGATCAGGTTCTTTCTGAACGCTTCTTTTTCTTGAGGACTGAATACCGACTCAATGATCTCGACTGCGTATGCCCCCACACATACACCCTCTGGATTTGCTATGGCAACCTTGAGACCTGGTCGAATCAGATCCTTTAATGTCCTAATGCTTTTAGGGTTTCCCTTCTGAACATTGATCGCCGGAACAAGATAAACTATGTTCCTCTCCGTTTCGGGAAAAACAACACCCTTCTTTTTAGCAAGCTCCATGTAATCAGATGACCCCGGGAAATAAATGTCCCCCTTTTTGCTAAGAATCATCTGTGACAATACGTAACCCGACCCCCCAAAAACAACATCGACCTTAACCCCAGTTTTTGCCTCAAAGGCTTTTGCGGCATCCTCAGTCGGGGGTTTGCTCGCCGCGCCAGCAAAGACTAACAAAGATTCCGATCCATAGCAGAAACTAAAATCGCCGGCCGATAAAGAAAATGCTACTGCAACTAAAAAAGATATTACTAACGGTAAATGCTTTGTCATGATTCATATTCCTTTCTTACCAGTGAAAACTTGTCAATAAAGTCTACCCGTTCCTTCGCCCCACAGAGCTCCGGAAAATTTCTCTCACAGATTTCAGTCAGCCACTGAATAGACGCCTCGACCTGGCTTATTCTAAAACTCAGAGCCAGACGGCCAATTTCATTTGACTCATTCTTAATTCCAGACTTCAAGCGATCCGCCTTTGCCCGGCAAACATTCAACTGAGCTGTTAGCAGTTCACGAAGATTATCCCCGCCCAGTCTTAACGCAAAAAAAACCTTTCCCAACAACTCTATTCGCATATGCTTTATCTTGGGATCCTGAAACTCCATCCACCTTTTGAATTCTTCATGTCCCATTCTGGTGACCGAAAAAATCTTTTTGGCAGGGGCTTTTTCCTGATCAACCCTCAAGACTTTAAGAAGCTTATCACGTTCCAGATTGCCCAATATTGCATAAATCTGGCTTCTCCTAAGCTTCCAAATCGAATTCAGCTCCGTTTGAATAAATTTTACAATTTCATAACCATGAGTCGAATTGATCGCAACAACCCCCAAAACAATGTATTCTGCTGGGTTGCGAGAATTTTTTTGATGAGAATTCTCCGATTCATAACTAGTCATAGTGTGACTATTCTTATCATGACTAGATGAACACGTCAATCAATACATTTGAAATTTAGCTTTCTTGTCTATTCATCGTTTGCCCATTTTCCAAACCAGAACACTATTCTTGAAAATACCTAGATTGTCAGCCACTACTTTTGATTTCGGGCCACACATCCAAAACTGCCCTAACAATCCAGACCATTACGGAATCTTGGCCAAAACAACGATGAAAAAAGCATGGGGTGATCAATGTGAAGCAGATTTCTGGTGGAAGATGTGGGGAATCGACTTTGGTGTATATTTCTAGGTCCCTCCTCCAAAGATCAATCCTTTTATAATTCAACCGCAGCCCTTCTTTCGGGTAATACTTTGTTGGAAGCTCCCACGAAGTATAATATCGTTGCTCCAATAACTCCCGACAGTAGCGATCCGACAAGAATGGACACTTTTGCTTCATCGAGCAGATCCTGCCTGCCCATGAAGGAAAGCTCCGCTATGAACAGGGACATCGTGAACCCAATTCCGCAAAGCACTGACCCACCATATATATGCTTGAGATTAACCCCTTCCGGCAAAGCGGCGATACGCAGCCTCAGGGCAAGCCATGTAGCTGTAAATATTCCCGCCTGTTTTCCTATGAACAGGCCCAGGATTATTCCGAGAGACTGACTTGAGGTAACAGACTTCACCAGCAAACTTGATTCCAGGACCACTCCTGCGTTAGCAAGCGCAAAGATCGGCATTATCCCGAAAATCACCCAGGGATGCAGGACGTATTCGAGCCTCTGCAGAGGCGGCTCTACCTGCCTGAACATGTTTTCTAGCTGTCTGAGGACACGCTGGTTTTCATGACGTAAATATATGAGGTAGTCTCGAGGCCGTTGATTCTGGAACTCCTTTATGAGCATTTTGGCTTCATCCACGAAACCATGCGTGTCTCTGGCCGAACGTGCCGGATTAGTAAGCGCTACTATGACTCCCGCCACCGTGGCATGATCTCCTGAGGCGTATATAAGGGCCCAAAG
>JBFXII010000006.1:0-19416 GCA_050176095.1 Desulfomonilaceae bacterium | reverse complement strand
CAGCGCGAGAGCGAGTCCTCGAGATGCTCGATGAGGGATCATTCGAGGAAATCGACAAATTCGTCACCCACCGTTGTAATGATTTCGGCATGGATAAGATACACATCCCTGGTGAAGGTGTTGTGACTGGCTTTGGCAGGATCAATGGAAGAGGCGTGTATATCTACGCGCAGGACTTCACGGTTTTCGGCGGCAGTCTGTCGTTTACTCATGCCCAGAAAATGTGCAAGGTCATGGATTTGGCATACAGGAACGGTTTCCCCCTAATTGGAATTAACGACTCGGGTGGCGCGAGGATACAGGAGGGAGTCGAGAGTTTGGGAGGCTATGGTGAGGTCTTTTACAGGAATGTTAGGGCTTCGGGGGTAATTCCTCAAATTTCGGTAATCATGGGGCCATGCGCTGGTGGAGCAGTTTATTCGCCTGCTGTGACTGATTTCATATTTATGACTGAAAAGACGTCTTACATGTTCATAACCGGACCCCAGGTGATCAAACAGGTGACAAGTGAGGAAATTGATCCGGAGAGCCTTGGAGGAGCAAAGGTCCATGGACGAGTCTCCGGAGTCTGCCATTTCCATTGCCCGTCTGAAAAAGAGACCCTTGAAGCCGTCAAGGAGCTGCTTTCATTCATTCCGGACAGTAACAGGGCGAAACCTCCTGTGGTTAATACGGATGACCCCTTTGATCGACTCGTTCCAGAGATTGATTCGGTCATTCCCGACAGTCCGAGACGTCCTTATGACATGAAAAAAATCATCACGCCAGTCTTGGACGACCAGAAATTTTTCGAGACTCATGCGCATTACGCCAGAAATCTGATCACCGGTTTTGGTCGACTCGGTGGAAAGACCGTGGGGATAGTCGCAAATCAGCCTAATTGGATGGCGGGTTGTCTTGACACCGAAGCGTCGGTCAAGTGCGCGAGATTTGTGCGTTTCTGTGACGCGTTTAACATTCCACTATGGACGCTTCTTGACGTGCCAGGATATTTACCGGGAACGCAGCAGGAACATGGGGGAATTATCAAGCACGGCGCTAAAATTTTATACGCGTACGCTGAGGCTACGGTTCCTAAAGTTACGCTCATCACGCGTAAGGCTTATGGTGGAGCTTACGTTGTAATGTCGAGCAAGCATCTAAGGGCTGACATCAACCTGGCTTACCCAACCGCGGAGATTGCGGTTATGGGACCAGAAGGCGCCATCCAGATACTTTTCCGGCGCGAAATAGAAGAAGCGCCGGATCCTGCAAAGCGCAGAGCGGAATTGATAGAAGAATACATCGCCAAGTTTGCCAGCCCGTATAGGGCCGCTCAACTAGGATTTATCGACAGAGTCATATATCCTCGGGACACTAGATCGGTCCTCATCAAGGCATTTGCCCAACTAGAAAACAAGAGAGAGGAAAAGCCTGTCAGGAGGCATGGAAACATACCTCTTTAATTCAATAATCAGTTGAGACTTTGTTCCTCGACAAAGGAAGATCGAGTTAGTTATAGTTCAGATCAGGTTCGTGGAAAAGCGGTGTTGCGACTAACACGATCTGAGGATGTTGTTTGGATTTAGTGTTTCGACTTGTGAGCCAGCTGTTCGAAATGTATCAAAAGAGGTTTTATCATGGATAGAAAAATCAGAGTCGTAGTAGCAAAGCCCGGACTCGACGGCCACGATCGAGGAGCAAAGGTTGTAGCTCGAGCTTTACGTGACGCTGGTATGGAAGTCATATACACAGGATTGAGACAAACTCCGGAGGCAATACTACAAACATGCATCCAGGAAGATGCCGATGTGCTCTGCCTTAGTTCACTCTCTGGCGCCCACGACTATCTTTTCCCGAAGGTAGGGCAGCTTTTCAAGGAAAAAGGTGTCGATGACGTGCTTATCCTTGGGGGCGGCATAATTCCTGAAGAGGATATGGCTAGCCTCAAAGCCAACGGGATTGAAGAAATATTCGGTCCTGGCACAAAAACTGAAGACATCGTGGAATACATTAAAACTCACCTGAAGAAATAGACAAGGATCCCTTAGAATTCCCAATTATTCCGGTCTAACGAACAGAAAGCAGCCTTCAACACCTAGGAAGGCTGTTTCTGTTTTTGGTTCTGCGACATTTATTCTCTGTTTACAAGATGTTATAGTGTTTTTATTATAAAAAATAATACAAATATGGCTTACTAATCAATTTTTAACTTGATTTTTTTATATCAACGAATTAATAGAAGCCTCAGTTAAAAAAATTATGGTTACTAGTAACAATATAGAGGAGAAAGATTATGACAATTTCACAAGTTAGAACCAAGGCAAGAGACATTGGAATCAAGAACATCACGAGGTATCGAAAAGAACAGCTCATCAAGACCATTCAGGAATTGGAAGGGAACAATCCTTGTTACAAGAAAATATTGAATTGCGGTGAATTGGGATGCGCGTGGCGTACCGATTGCCAAAGCTAGATGACTGTTAGATAATATCAATAAGGATATCCTGACTCTTCAACTCGTTGCGCCATCCGCCAAGGATTCGGCGCAACTTCCTTTTAAGCCTCTCATCACGTTCGACTCTTCTTCAGGTAACATCACGATTGTTTTTTAGTATCCGAGAGCTTCTCATTGAGATTGGTTCACGTTATCAGGTATTATCTTTTTGATTGCGTGGAGTTTTTATCGTGTTGACGATAAGAATCGGACGCAGACCCCACAACCCCAATTTTAGGTGTGGGAGTAATTTCTTGTGAGGAGTAAACATGCCTAAAACAACCATTCAGACTCTTAGGGACAAAAAGGCTCGTGGAGAGAAAATGACATTTCTTACGGGATATGACTATCCGTTTGCGATGCTCGAGGAGAAAGCCGGGATTGACGTCATACTCGTTGGGGACTCAATGGGTATGGTGGTGCTCGGTTACGATTCCACCTTGCCTGTTACAATGGATTTGATGATCCCTCATGTCAAGGCAGTGAGATTAGGAGCGCCAAACGCATATTTAGTTGGTGACATGCCTTATATGAGTTACCAGGTATCGATTTCCGAGGCAATCAGGAACGGCGGGCGATTCATGGCTGAATGCGGTTGTGACGCCGTTAAGCTTGAGGGCGGGCGAGAACAGGCCGCTACGATTAAGGCCATGACAGACGCCACGATTCCAGTAATGGCTCACATTGGCCTGACACCTCAAGCAGTAGCCCAACTCGGGGGTTTCAAGGCTCAGGGAAGAGATCTAAAGACGGCCCAGAAGATCATTGAGGACGCTATGGTCCTTGAGGACTCTGGCGCATGTTCTATACTCATGGAAGGCATACCATCAGAGATTGCCGAAATAATAACCAGGAGGGTCTCAGTTCCCACTTTCGGTATTGGGGCGGGACCGCACTGCGATGGGCAGGTTCTCGTTATTCATGACATGATCGGGATGTTTGATCGTTATACTCCAAAGTTTGTGAAGAAATACGCTCAGATTGGCAAACTTATCGTGGAGGCTTTAGAAGAATACAAGAGGGAAGTTCAATCAGGAGCCTTCCCGGCCAAGGAGCATTGCTACGCAATGCCGGCGGAAGTAGCCGAAGAATTAAAGAAGATCTACAGTTAGGGTCTTAAATTTTGGTTATTTTGGGATACTGGCTTCAAGAAGCGCACCTGGTTAACGGGCGCTATCTATAATTTGAAAGGTTATCCGATGCGAATAGGAATTATTGGATCCGGAGCGTTAGGATCTGTTGTAGGCGGTTTACTCATAGAGGCTGGTTATGACGTCACTATGGTTGAAAGGGATGACAGGGAGGTAGAGTTAGTAAGAAGCGACGGTTTTTATTTGGAGGGAGTTTCCGGGGAACGGCAAATAAGGCCTAAAATAGTTGGCTGCAAGTCGGAGATCGATCCGGTTGATTTCGCGATTGTGCTGGTAAAATCTTACGATACCCAGGAGGCAGCCAAGACACTTTCCCGATTCTTGGCTCCGGATGGTATTGTTTTAACCCTTCAAAACGGCGTAGGGAATTTTGAGATCCTTGAGTCTGTGTTTTCCGGACGGGTTTTACTTGGCACGACTACTATGGGGGCAATGACTCTTGGACCTGGAAAATTCAGGCACACAGGACGCGGTGTAACGACATTCGGCGAACCTGACGGAAAAACCAGGGACCGGACTCTTGCAGTCAAGGATGCGCTTGAAAAAATGAACGGCGGCCCTGTCAGCATAGTGGATAACGCGATCGGATGTGTTTGGTCAAAGCTCATAGTCAACGCTGCTATAAACGCTCCAGCTACGCTGCTGCGATTGAGAAACGGCGACCTGGCGACTTGTGATGAAGCACGTTCGCTGATCCATGAAATTGTGGAAGAATGTCTGTCAGTAGTTCGGGCAAAGGAACTGAAACTGGTTTTTGACGATCCGGAAGGCCATGTTATTGACGTTTGTAAAGGAACAGCGACTAACATAAATTCGATGTTTCAGGACATATTGGCTGGAAGAAAGACAGAAATTGATTTTATTAACGGCGCGATTTACAGGGAGGGGTCGTCTCTAGGTTTGCCGGCTCCTGTTAACAGAACTCTCACTCTCATGATCAAGGCTCTGGAAAAATTGCGAGACTCAGTTGTAAGTAATTAAACTGGATTTCAATGAGTAGATTATAGAAGACTAAAAAAACGCCCTCCATTTAATGAAGGGCGTTTTTTATTGGTTAATGAATTTTTGTTTCTAGAATAGTGAGCTGATAAAGGCGAAGGGCAATCCGATAATTTCCGCCGCGGTGGAGAGCAGGTCATCGCCTGCCGAGTTTTCCTGATAGTTGTCATAAGGGCTTTGAGGCTGGGCGGAGGCTACGGGAGCTGGCGCAGCCGCAGGAGCCAATTTAATGGTAATGCCATCCCTAACAATTCGATCAGGGGGAACTGTTCCATTCAATGCAGGCCTTGGAGCGGAATTCGCATAGGGCATCTGCATTGGTCTGAGTTCCTGAGGAGGCCCCATATTCATTGGTCTTGAAATAACTATCGGCGCCTGAGTGTTTGCCACCGGTCGTGGGCTGTAAGTTCCAGCGGGGAACTTCCAGGGGTCTTGAGCCGTGACGGGTCTGACCTTCTGAATAGGTTTGGACTTTTTGGCGACCTGCTGACCGGCTGCAGGCGGTGTCACCTTCCTGATGACAGAAGCGCCCTTATCCTTTTTTACAGCTTTTGCCTCGGTAACTGTGGTCTTTTCAACCGGCGCTTTTTTCTCTACTACCGGTTTTGCTTCCAGCTTATCCTCTGCCTTCGATGGTGGAGGAGACAGCACCAGATCTTTTTCGAGATCACTTTCCAGATCGAATGAGTCCTGTTTCGCTTCAGCGAAAAGCCCCGATTGCGCCTCTGAAGACGACTCCATACGCGGAGGAGGCGCCATGGCTCCAGCCGATCTTTCCTTGTAAGCTATAGCGGGTCTCATACCACCGGATTTTTCCGATGACGCCGCCACCGTAAGCGTCCTGGGGACATCCTGGTCGGATGAGGTTTTTAAACCCGGTTTGTATTCCGCCTTCACTAGAGCGCCCGATTTTATATAGAGCGGAGTGGGCGCCTTAATCGAACCAGCGTCGGCCAACGCCTCGAAATTTCCGGCGCAAACCCATGACGCCGTCAGCGCGATTATGGCCGCCGCAACTGTCGCTATTTTTCCCATAACATGATCTCCTTTCGCACGAGTTCCCCCTTTGAGGAGCGATTCCTGATTTTTGGGATTGTGACGGGTGGGTTTCATAATCCCTCCTTCCCTATCGCTATGAGGCACATACTACATAAAAAATACTATGTCAATCAGAAACTTATATTTATTCTTTAAAGTAAAACATTAGCTTAAGCCAAGACTTTAGAACTTCAGCTATTTGTTATTATGAGGTTTTTTCGTTTTTAGCGATCTTGATCTGCTAAACAAGGGCCAGAAGGCACCATGCAATTACATTATAAAATATATATAACTACTTCTTTTAACAATGTTTTTATGGATGTTATAATCTCAGACCCAAGGTGATTCTCCTTGGACCAGGGTGTGGACACCGAAGCCGTTCACTTGTGTTGACTTGTATCGGGAGCGCGGCAAATCGAATCAATAGTCATTAATAAGTCGACATGTTACAACTAACTTATTGTTTTGACACATTAAAAAAATATCTCTTAACATTTCCGGAACCTACGACTTGCAGGATTCATTGTTAATTTTATTTTCTTGACACACTACATATTGTGGAGTTAAAAGTTGCCTCCACAACATGATCTATCTCAGAACATGGCAGCGGTCAGGTTGACCGGGAGTTTTAGATAGATTCTTTCATTCAGGCTTATTTAATTTAGAGTTTTTATTTAACGCATTGATTTAATGGGGCTTTAATGGTTGAGCCACATACTTGGGCATAATCAGGACTTACGGGTTGTTGCTCATAAGTTGGCGCCGTCGTAGCGGTAAAGGCCCAAAGAATTACTGATGTATTTAATGTTTAATTTGTGAAGGGGAACAAAATGGCTAGTGTGACGGAAATCAAGGAATTCAGAAAAGACACCGCCAGACGCTCGGAGACCACGGACATAGCCTTATTTGTCAGGACATCTGATGAGGCCATGGATGGATGGGATCACAGCCGGATCGTTGACGCGTTGTTGCGTGAGACGTTCGTGGACGAGGGGACGGCTCAGGATATAGCGCTTGAGGTTGAAAACAACATCAAGAGCAGTGGCATCAAGGTCATTACGGCGCCTCTGATTCGCGAGATGGTTAACGCGAAGCTATTGGAGCGAGGCCTGGAGGCGGACAGGAGGCTTCATACGAGGCTCGGATCACCGCTTTACGATGTTGACCAGTTGATAACCCGGCCCAACAAGGAGAACGCCAATGTTCCCCATGGTCCTGAGGCCACGAATCTGACATTGGCCGAGAATATCAAGAAGGAATACGCGTTACTTACTGTTTTTGATCAGGCCGTTGGTGATGCTCACATGCGAGGTGACATACACCTTCATGATCTTGGTTTCGTTGATCGTCCTTATTGTTCCGGGCAGTCCCTTGAATATATCAAGAAGTTCGGTTTGAACTTGCCGAATTCCTTGGCAATGGCCAAGCCTGCCAAGCATCCTGAAGTTCTTCTTGCTCACATGGTCAAGTTTGCTGCGGCATTACAAAGTCATTTTGCAGGAGCGATCGGTTGGGATGCCGTGAATCTGTTTTTTGCTCCATATCTGAGGGGTCTTCCCAAGAAGGATATCAGGCAATTAGCTCAGATGCTTATTTTTGAATTTTCTCAGCAGGCTGTGGCCAGAGGTGGCCAGGCAATATTTACGGATATCAATCTTTACTGGGAAGTCCCGAAGCATTTTGAAAACGTTCAGGCGATAGGGCCTGGAGGGGAATTTACCGGGCATACCTATTCGGATTATCTTCCCGAGGCGCAAGAGTTTGTTTGGACATTGTTCGACATATATCGTGAGGGTGATGGAGCAGGCAGACCATTTTTCTTTCCCAAGCCGTTGGTTCACATAACCGAAAAATTCTTCAAAACACCCGGACATGAAGAGTTTTTGAGGCACATATGCGAAGTGGCTTCGGTCAAGGGAAACACGTATTTCGTTTTTGACAGAGGAGAAACAGCCAAGATTTCTGAATGTTGCCGCTTGTCATTCAAGTTGGAAAAAAGTGATCTGGATGATGCGGTGAACCCCTGGAAGATGCGATATTCTGCCATGCAGAATGTTACCATCAATTTGCCCCGCATAGCATATCAGGCCAAAGGTGATGACTCGAAGTTGTTTTCATTGCTCACGGACACGATACGCTTGGCTACTCAGGCTCACCTGCAGAAAAAGAGTTTCATCGAACGTCTTCTGGCGCTTGGACAATCAGGCCCTCTGGCCCTTCTGACAATGGACCGGGATGGGGAAGCTTATTTAAGGATGAGAAGAGTGACCTATCTGATTGGAATGGTGGGCCTTAACGAGATGGTTCAGTATCATACCGGCGAAGAGCTTCATGAGAGCGACGAGGCTGTGAAGTTCGGTTTGAAGGTTATAGCTCACATGAATCTTGCGGCGGCCAAGTTCAGCCAATTTTATAACATGAGATTTGTTTTGGAGCAGACTCCGGCGGAAAGCACCGCCTACAGATTTGCCAAACTTGATATGAAATTGTTCCCTGAGGCTCATTCGGTAGTCAAGGGTGACCTTTCCCGGGATGAGATTTATTACACCAATTCGACACTTTACAATGTTTCGGCTCCTGTGGACGCCATAGACAGAGTAAAACGCGAAGGTCTTTTTCATCCATTGATTGAAGCCGGATCACTGACTCATATCTGGTTGGGAGAAAGCAGACCGTCGGCTGAATCATTGGCGAACTTCGTAATCAAGACATTCCGCAATACCCAGAACGATCAGGTGGCGTTCTCCCCGGAATTAACCACATGTGTATCTTGTGGAAGAACAAGTCGAGGACTCCACGACGCCTGCCTTTACTGCAAATCCGAGAAAGTCGAGCAGATTACCAGGATCACCGGTTATTTCACAAAGGTGTCAAGCTGGAACAAAGGCAAGAAAGGTGAACTCAAGGATAGACTGCGGAATCTCTCGATATAAGCGGTTTTAAGTCCCGACGAGTCGATTGAACGGACAGGGAAAAAGGATTCAAGGCCTTTGTGAAAGTCACTGAATTTTAGAAATTATCATTTCAATGGAGAGGATCATGACTTATTTATTCACCAAAAAGGGATGCGGGGACTGTGAGACAGTGAAGAGTCGGATAGACCTGAAAACTGTTAAAGACCTAAAGGTGATGCAATTGGACCAGGAAAACGTTGAAGCGTTGGCGATGCTTGCCTACTACGAATGTGTAGCGCTCTCAGAGAAAAAGCTCCCTATTTTGGTGTCCGATTCTCGTGAGATAATAACTGACGTCAATCACATAACCAAATATTTTCAGGAAATTAGAGCATAAGAGCTTGTAAGAAAAGCTGATAGCCTGAACTCTGGCAAAAAAGGGGGGGTTCAGGCTACAGCTTCTTTTGTGGTTAGTCTAATGAAACTGCAAGACATAAAAATCAAGGGATTCATACCTTTATCAATGCTCGATTGGCCAGGCAAGATTTGCTCGGTCATCTTTCTAGCCGGCTGTAATTTTAGGTGCCCGTTCTGTCATAATCACAGACTCGTCGTCGGTTATGACAGCATACCGGATTTTCCCCTTGATGAAATGGTAGCGTATCTCAGGAATCGAAAAGGTTGGATTGACGGCGTGACAGTCACAGGCGGCGAGCCTACCGTTAACCCTAATCTGTTAGAATTACTTCAGTTGATCAAGAGATTGGAATTCAGTGTCAAGCTTGATACAAACGGATCCAATCCGGCTGTTCTTGAGAAGCTCCTGAACACAAATCTCATCAGCGCTATTTCTATGGATATAAAGGCTCCTCTGGATAACGAGAGCTATTCCAGGGTAGCCGGGATAAATGCCGATGTAAGCAAAATCAGGCGCAGCATTCAGGTTATCAAGAAATCCGGGGTAGAGTATTTCTTTCGGACCACGGTGTGTCCGGGTCTAGTCGCCGAAAGCGAGCTCAAGGAGATAAAAAACCTGATTGGAGATGACGTTCCTTACATTTTGCAACCCTTCAGAAATTTGAACACACTGGATCCCAAGCTTTCCGATCTACCTGAATTTGAGCTCGAACGCTTCGAATCAATGCAGGAAGAGTTCGAAACAAGATTTTTTACTTAAGATCAAGAGTGTTAGCCGGTTTTGAACCCTTGTTTCGGGCAAATGCTTTTTTCATGATCTAAAAATTTGTTCTGCTCAAGATTAATTCGCTTAATTGTCCAGAAAATCCAGAAGAAACGGGATTAGCCTTTAACAGTTTAATCCCTTATTTTTTGAGTTCAACAGTTAAATCTTCATAAAATCGCGCCAGATTTTCCCTGTGAACTCGAGTTTCCTCTGAACCCATCGCTAGAGGAATACTGCCACCCATTTTCATTTGTTCCTGTAAATTCTTGTCATGTAGGACTTCCAGAAAGATCTTTTCCAGTTTCTTCACAATTTCTTTTGGGGTTTTAGCAGGAACACAAACGCCTCTTTCAACAGCAAAAACCAAGTCGTAACCGAGTTCCTTAAAAGTCGGAATCTCCGGAAGACTGAAGAATCGTTCTTCGGTTGCGAACGCAAGCACTCTCAATTTATCCCTGAAGCGAACCACATCATCCGAATTAGCAAAACAAGCGTCCGTGTGACCGGCGAGCAATGAAGACATTTGAGGAGCAGATCCGGTGAACTGAATGTAACTCAGCTTGATGTCTGCGAGTTTTTCCAGTTGTATTGAGGAGACATGGGCTCCGGAAAAAATTCCCGAACCTCCAACGGTCATCTTTCCGGGATCTGCCTTGCAAGCCTGCACAAAATCGGCCAAGGTCGTGATGGGACTTTCCTTTAGGACTATCAGAGCCAAGGGAGTGCGCTGAAACAAGGCCACTGGTTCAAAATCAGCAGTTTTGTAGCCAACATCCTGAAGCATGGGCTGAAGTATGACATTGGGAAGATTAAAACCTGCGAATGTATGACCATCGGCTCTTGCCTTTTTTGCGAACTCTTTCCAGCCCAAGGCGCCTCCTGCTCCTATCTTGTATTCAATAATGACAGGTTGACCAAGAATTCGCTTCAATAATGGTTGCTGTCTCCTGGCCTCCCTGTCTGAGGGACCACCTGGATCGAAAAATATTTGATAGGTCAGGCGCTTGGATGGAAAAGGCTTTTCAGCGAATGCCTGGATTTCTGAAAAAGCGATTGTTATAAAAATAGATAAAAACCATAATACCGATAAAAACCTACGGTTCATTGAGTCTCCATAATTAATCTAAAAATTATTCAAAAACGATTTTGATCTTGAAAAGTCATCTTTAAGGTCAGAAATCATTAGAGGGCTTCTGAAGCTTACCGTCTAATATTATAGTACCGGGGATTGTCGTGGGCAACCATGCATACAAAAATACGGGGTGAAAGATGGCGTTCCATGGTCCGGCGGCCACGAATTAAAGTCACAACCGGCCTGACCAAGGTAGCGATGAGTCTATATAAAGTACATGTATTTGTGATCCAAATCGCGAGCAACGCCTTCCTTTCGGGCTAACGCGCATAGGTCAGCAATCGTGACAGAGCTGTAGTAGTCTACAAGAAGCTGCTGGGTTTCCTTCCATATATGTCTGGTAATGCAACCATCACACACGTCACATTGTCCGCGTTTGCACTGGTCTTCGTCCAGGCATTTTACGGGAACAATAGGACCTTGAGCAGCATTGATGATGTCCCCTACACTGATTTCGGAGGGATCTTTAGCGAGCATATAGCCGCCCCTGGGGCCTCGTCGACTCTTCAACAAGCCAGCTTTAAGAAGTTTGTTGAAAATCTGCTCAAGGTAACGCTGCGAAATTTTTTGCCTTCTGGATATGTCTTTAATTTGTGTGGGTTCACCCCCTCCGTGATAGGACACGTCGAACAATGCACGAACTCCATAGCGGCTAGTAGTAGTAATTCGCATAATTACACTCCCAAAAAACCATTAAATCATTAAGAAATGCTGGACTATCAGTAAAATAACTTTATCGGTAATGTCAAGAAGAATCGTCTGGAATGTATTTGAGTAAATTAATAAGCTATTATTCCTGTTGCTTAATTTATTAACGATTTTAATGTTCCCCGGGTATTGACAGGAGGACTTTCAGGGACGAATATTTGTTGAGTCATTCATTAGGCCTTTGGAACTTTTTTGCTTGGTTCGAGTTCATAATATTGACATGTTAGGGGTCGCATGGTATTAAATTTCTTTTAATAAACTGAGCGAGGTTCTAATGGGGAGCATTATTAAGAAGAGGCGCAAGAAGATGCGCAAACACAAACATAAAAAACTAAGAGCCAAGCAAAGACATAAAAACAAGTAAGAGGCTTTCACATGAGCGTCTCTGGTTTGTTCACTACGTCAGATTTAGAGACCATATCTAGGGCCGCCAGGTTAGCGGAAAACTTGACCTGTGACTTTTTTAATTTGCCCTGCGATGAGTGGAAACAGAATCCTTACAGGATGTTGACGATAAAGAACGTCGCAAGGGATTTTCACATAGACCAGGTTTTCGCTCATGTGGTAAGAATCCAGCCAGCCAATAAAGCATCTAATAAGTCAGGTCAGGCTGACCGGTACGGGGTCATACTTCAGGATCCTTACATACTGAGAGAATTGTTTAAGACTAGTTCATTTGATTTATGGCCCTTGGCTTTATATGTGATGACTCATGAATTAACCCATATTGTTAGATTCAAGAAATTTGGTATAGATTTTTTTGCATCTGAGACTCACCGTAATGAGGAGGAATCTGTTGTGGATGGATACACAAGGGATATTCTCACAGGGACGGTGAGTTCGAAAAAAATGGATAGATACGTCAAATTTGGAAAATACTAGAATTTGAACAACAAACCTGGAGGTTGTTTGGCATGCCTATTTACGAATATCGTTGCGACAAATGTGGTAAGGAGTTTGAGGCCTGGCAAAAATTTTCCGACGCGCCGATTGAGACCTGTGAATCTTGTGGCGGTCATGCGAGCAAGTTGATTTCTCATTCATCTTTTATACTTAAGGGTAGTGGATGGTATGTTACCGATTACGGTAACAAGCATACTTGTTCTACAGCAAACCCGAAGAGTTCTGCCAAGGATGAGTCGTCCAAGAGTTCATGTGAGACAAAACCGGCAGAATCCAAGACTTGCTCATCGTGTGCTTCATCGAAAGAATGATTTTTTGAATGAAGGCTTTTGCGGGGTAAGCATGAAAATCAAGAGAATCGCCCATCTTGGAGTGGCTGTTAACAACCTTGATGACGCCTTGAAACTTTTTACTAGCGGTCTTCCTCTTGCGGTGACACATACGGAAGAATACCAGGGGATGAAAATCGGTTTCATTCCGGTTGGTGATAGTTCGATCGAGTTGCTTGAGGATGTTTCGGGTTCCTCTGCGATTCGCAAGTTTCTGGACAAGAACGGAGAGGGCATTCATCATATTGCATTTGAGGTTGATGACATAAACGAAGCCCTTCAGGAGTTGAAGGCCAGGGGTGTTCGCCTGATTGATGAGACTCCAAGATCCGGGGCTCATGGAATGTCAATCGCTTTCATGCACCCAAAAGCTACTCACGGCATATTAATGGAATTGTGCCAGCCTTCAACAAAGGACGATCATAAATAGAGCTGTATACTTAGTCTATTCTATCGTGAAAAGAGCCATGGAACGTCCATTTCATGGCTCTTTTGTTTTCACATATACTTTTTTGGGCTCAATCAATTGATTTTCCGACGATAAAATGTCATAACAAAGCTTCCGGTGAATTAACTTGAATCAAGGGGTTCAGAAAATCGAGTCGACGACTCGTCTTGAAGTATCATAATAGAAGTATTGTCAGGAGGTTATTTAAATGGCTGACGTTACGATGCCTATGAATGGTAAAGTGATTAACATTGCTGTAAATGTTGGTGACTCTGTACAGGAAGATGCCGAAGTCGTCATCATCGAGGCCATGAAAATGGAACTACCGGTTGTTGCGGTGCAGACCGGCGTAGTCAAAGAAATTAAGGCAAAAGTCGGGGAATCTTACCAGGTCGGTGATGTCCTCGTAGTTATAGAATAAATCTGTAACGCGGGCGATATAAGTCGCCCGCATAGACTTTTCAATCTACTTCCATACTAACAATAAATTTCACAGACCCGAACTATAGCTTAAACCTGTCATGTTTCAGGCGATTAGTTTAGGCTCAAGGCAAGCGCTTATTGATTAAGTCAAAATTGAGGCGCGTTTTCCCACCGCAACTGTAAAAATAACAAGTTATTTCATACCTTCCAACCAGAGAGAATTTTATGGCAGAGTTATTTGAAAAGACTTCTATCAAATCCATGAACTTGCCCAACCGCTGTTTCAGGTCGGCTACCTGGAGTGGAGTGGCTGATGAGCGTGGTTACATCACCGAGCAGGGACTGGAGTTTTACGCTCGACTGGGTTCAGGCCAGATTGGGGCCATTATCACAGGCTATCAATACGTTATGAAAAACGGAATCCAGTTACCATTTATGACGGGTAATTATGATGACAGCCAAATTGAGGGATTGACGAAACTTGCTGAAAAGGCAAAAGCTCAGGGTTCACCGATCATTGGACAGATAGTTCATTGTGGCGTGAGGGCTAATCCCAAGTTGTTTTTCGATGGTGGAGACGTCTGGGGGCCCTCAGCAATACCGGATTTGGCTTCCGGAATTGTTCCACGAGAGGTGGGCAAAACAGAGATATTGGAATTGTTGGAGGCCTATGCGAATGCGGCGTTTCGACTAAAGAAAGCTGGATTCGACGGAGTTCAGCTCCATGGGGCGCACGGTTACGGCATCAATCAGTTTCTTTCAGCGGCCTGGAACCAGAGGGGAGACTCGTATGGAGGCGGCTTGCGCAAGCGTTACCGGTTCCTCGGAGAAACCCTGGAGGCTGTCAGGGGGCTAGTTGGGGAAGAATTTCCGGTTCTGATCAAGTTGAACGCCAATGACTTTGTTGAGGCGGGTTTAACACCGGATGAATCACTGCAAATTTCCAAATGGCTCAATGACGACGGAATTGACGCCATAGAGGTCAGTGGAGGCGGAACTGCGTCCCCGAAACACCTATGGCCCATAAGGGGCAAGATCAGGGAGCGCTCTGATGAAGCTTACTTTAGGGATTACGCCATGATGGTCAATGGGTCGTCTCGCGCTCCGGTCATAACAGTGGGTGGAGTCAGGTCTTTTGAAACGGTTCAGGATATACTTGGTTCGGGAGACGCGGATTATGTGTCAATGTCCAGACCTTTCATACGCGAGCCTTGGCTAATTGCGAGGTGGCAGGGCGGCGACCTGAGCAAGGCTTCATGCATATCTTGTGGAGGTTGCTTCGAGACAGGCCTCAAAGGTTTAGGAATTTCATGCAAGGTAAACAGGGAAACCCAATCCCAGGAATAGATACTAGACGAATCTAAACAACGCTATGAGATCGTATCGAGGTGTGACGTGACAGAAGAATTCAGGACAAAATGTCTACAGGCGGATGAGAAGTTCAAACAGGGCTTGAACAAGAGACCAGAGCGTAAGAAAGAGTTCATGACGGTATCTGAGCTTCCTGTAAACAGGGTTTATTGGCCTTGGGACGCTGAGGGATTCGAAATGGAAAAGGATTTGGGTATTCCGGGATCCTATCCTTTCACACGTGGAGTTCAGCCGAACATGTACCGTGGTCGATTCTGGACTATGCGTCAGTACGCTGGTTTTGGCAGCGCGGAAGAGACCAATAAAAGATTCAAGTACTTGATTCAGCAGGGCCAGACAGGGTTATCGGTTGCATTCGACTTGCCTACGCAGATTGGCTACGACTCTGATCATGACCTTGCCGCTGGGGAAGTAGGTAAAGTTGGTGTGGCCATTGATTCCGTAGAAGATCTGAAATTATTGTTTGATGGAATTGATTTAGCGTCAGTAAGCACATCAATGACGATTAACGCCCCGGCAGCGATCTTACTGGCAATGTACCTGGTGGCTGCCGAGGAGCAGGGGTCTGATCCTTCCAAGCTCAGGGGTACGATACAGAACGACATTCTAAAGGAATATCCTGCGAGAGGCACTTATATATTCCCCCCTGCCCCCTCCATGAGGATTATCACGGATATTTTCGAGTTCTGTAACGAGAAGGTTCCTCAGTGGAACACCATTAGTATCAGTGGTTACCACATTAGGGAGGCCGGCAGCACGGCGGTCCAGGAAGTCGCCTTCACATTGGCTAACGGTATTGCTTATGTTCAGGCCGCTATAAACGCTGGACTGAATGTTGACAGTTTCGGCGAGCGATTGAGCTTCTTCTTCAATTCGCATATGGATTTCCTTGAGGAAGTGGCAAAATTCAGGGCTGCCAGAAGGATGTGGGCGAGGATCATGAAAGAGAGGTTTGGTGCGACAAATCCTCGGGCCATGATGCTGAGGTTCCACACACAAACAGCAGGATGCACACTGACAGCGCAGCAGCCTGACAATAACGTTGTGAGGGTAGCCTATCAGGCTTTATCGGCTGTGTTAGGCGGAACGCAATCATTACACACCAATTCTAGAGACGAAGCCTATGCTCTACCGTCACAGGCGTCAGTTCAGATAGCCTTGAGGACACAGCAACTCATAGCCTATGAAACGGGGGTATGCGATACGGTAGATCCGCTTGCCGGGTCCTATTATATTGAGGCTCTTACAAATGAAATAGAAAAACGGGCTTTCGATTACATTCGGAAAATTGATGATATGGGCGGAGCCGTCAAAGCCGTTGAATGTGGCTATATCGAAGAGGAAATACTTGACTCGGCTTATAACTTCCAAAAAGCCGTGGAGAGTGGAGACCAGGTAATTGTTGGGGTGAACAAGTTTCAAACCGAAGCGGTTCCTCCCAAGGATCTACTCAGGGTTGATCCAAGAGTTCGAGAAAACCAGATCCGTCGAATTGCAGAAATTAGGGCCAGACGAGATAGTTCGGTTGTAGAGAGGACCCTCTCTGATCTCAGACATGCGGCCATGGGAACCGATAATCTTATGCCTCCAATTGTGGATGCGGTCAGGGGTAGAGTCACGCTAGGTGAAATCTGTGGCGTGTTGAGAGAGGTTTTCGGAGAACACGTTCAAGCTTCGCAATGTTAATTCAAGTCTATTTCTAATGGGATAATGGTTCGCCGCTTTGTGAAAAACCGTTATTCGTTAAGTGACTCCGGTGTTCTTGACTGGACGATTAAACTAAAGTAGACAGAATACTAATATTGCTCGAAGACTTGGAGTCACAATTGAAAAAAGATACTCGGTCTTTAGGGCCTGATAAATCAGATTCAGGCCCTCGACCATCCGCTATTACAAGAGTTTTTACTTCAGTCAGAACAACCATCACACTTCTTTTTTTGCTGGCAGGTTGCGCAATAATTGGCACAGTTGTTCCGCAGGGAGAAATTCCGGATCTTCATGGAATGGCCGGCCATAGTTTCGTTAATCGGCTCATTGTTATACTCGACCTTAACAATGTTTACAGAAGTTGGTGGTTTACTACTCTGTTGACGTTGTTGGCGTTCAACATAATGGGATGTCTGCTAAAGAGAATGCCAACAATAGTAGCTGACTGGAAGGGAAGCCAAAAGAAGAGTTCTTTTTCAATGTCATTCACCGATCCTAGATCGACTGATGATCTAAAGCCTATTCTTGAAAATAGCCTCAAAGGGGTAATGAAAAAATCACCTCAAAGTGTTGAGATGGAAAATATATCGATCTTGAGATGGGAGAGGCAAAAAATATACCTTCTGGGTTTTCCCCTGATACATGTAGCTATAATCATCATTCTTATCGGTGGTTTGATCGGTGTATTTTTCGGTTTTCGAGGACATGTCCAAATAAAGGTCAATGAGTCTTCATCATCTTTTGCCTTGTTATCTACAGGAGATGTAAAGGCGCTTCCGTTCACCATAGCAGTGGATGCTTTCACTCTTACCAGGTACCCGACAGGAGAACCAAGGGAATTTCGAAGTGACGTACGGCTTCTTTCAGAAGGCAAAGAGCAGCTTAAAGGATCGATTAGGGTAAACCACCCTATCACTTATCAGGGAATATCACTATTTCAATCGGATTACCGGGTAGTTGGAATATCAAGGATCAACATCGCTGTTACAGGCGCTGATGGCAAACCCCAGATATTGTCGTTGAATCCGATGGAACCCTTTTCACTGCCTGGAACTGACACCATGGTCAAGATACGCGGATTAGATCCTGGAAGTTCTCAGCGCGGGGCTGGCGTAGAGATAGTAGTTACGGAAAAGGACCAAAAACCGGTTACGCTACGTTTTTATGAAAAAGACGCCCAGCCTGTTAAAGTCGGGGATCACAAACTGGCGTTCAAAGGATACGAGCCGACTTACGCCACGGGGCTACAGGTTGGATACGATCCAGGATCACGCATCGTCTGGCTTGGGTCAATAATGTTGATATTGGGCTTTATATTTACCCTGTTTACCAATATTCAAAGATTACAGGTTGAATTATCTCCTACAAAGAATGGCACAAAGATTACTGTTAGTGGTCGTAGCAAGAGAATGCGCAAAGAGTTCAGGGAATCTGTAGAAAACTCTGTTCAAATGGCGATTAAAGGTTCTTGAGATCAGATATTGGACGTTGTGCAAATCTGCCAAACTCGAAAGATATGGAATTCATAATGAATAGTGTTGATCTGAACAGTTATATAACCTTTGGATACTTAGGATGGATAATTGCGTACCTTATCACGGCGTTGTCCGGCCGAGCCGCCGAAACGGCGAAGAGGCTTTTGTTCTGGATTTTAGCGCTATTGTTTCTAGCTCACACTGCTTCAATAGGACTGAGATGGGCCGAATCCTACTGGATGGGTATCGGACATGCTCCTCTGTCGAACCTCTACGAATCACTGATCTTTTTTGGATGGACTATAGTTCTGGCATTGATAATCGTATGGTGGAAATTCCACATCGATGCGGTGGTTTTTGTCGGAATGCCTATTGCATTCATTGTCATGGCGTCCACATTTCTCATTGATAGCCAGATAAGGCCTCTCATTCCGGCTCTTCAGTCTAATTGGCTTGTGGCCCATGTGTTCACGTGCTTTTTGGGCTATGCGGGTTTTGCCGTTTCATTTGTTGCAGCTATTTTGCTTTTGCTGGTGCGTAGTTGGCCCGATTTTTTCTCTTTTTTACCTCGAAAAGCGGTTTTGGATGAAATTGTTTACAGATCAATTCTAGTTGGATTTCCGTTACTTAGCGTTGGAATTATCACTGGAGCAGCATGGGCTGATCATGCCTGGGGGGCATATTGGTCATGGGACCCAAAAGAGACATGGTCTCTGATCACCTGGTTGGTGTACGCCGTGTTTCTTCATGCCAGGCTCACGAGAGGATGGTCGGGGGGTAGAACAGCCATACTTTCTGTCATCGGTTTTGCCGCGGTTATGTTCACGTATTTTGGGGTCAACTACTTGCCTGGTTTACATAGCTACTTTTAGTCTGGTTAATTTTAGGGTTCGGTTTTGAATCAAGACTTTTCCAAAATTATCGGATCGCTGTTGATGGTGGGAATTCAGGGGACCGCTCTGGATAGAGCGACAAAAGAGTTTCTGTCTGAGATACGTCCGAATGGAATAATACTGTTCTCCAGAAACATTGAGAATCCCAGACAGGTAGCGAAACTGAATCGTGATCTTCAGAGATACGCTTTAAGTATGGACTTGGACCCTTTCTTTATTTCCGTAGATCAGGAAGGTGGGCGGGTCAGGAGATTGAGAGAACCTTTTTGTTCATTCCCCTCATCCT
>JBFXII010000005.1:0-20221 GCA_050176095.1 Desulfomonilaceae bacterium | reverse complement strand
AAAACAACGAGCGAAAAAAGAGCAAAAATCGACGAATAATTCACCCCGTCCAACAAGGAAAATGAGCCACTTTTAGTGGCTCCATTAGCCCGATCATCCCTGGCTCCTTTAGGGCGGTCAGTGACATTTGAACGAATCTGTATATTTTGCCACGAACTTGAGAGTATTTGCTTCCATTAAAATCTATTGCAACGAGCAACGCGGCTTGAGCATCATTTTGCAATAGATCCATAGGGGAAACATGCTCTCCCCCGCGTGAATACTCTTCCAAGCGATGTTTTGGTGAGGGTTCATATTTTGGCCAATCTTGCACCATTGTTTCCATACTCGAGCAATTGCGTAATAAAATCAGTTGATTTTCATCAATGGATGCCTTGATGCATTTCGCTTTGAAGAATTCTGTGCCAGAGAAACTCAACCACATATTGTTCTGTGACACGAAGTCAGAGGGAACCGTTGCTGTAAATTTTGAATCGTCTTTATGGAAATCTTGCAGTTCGACATTCATATCACTGCTGTTAGAGATCTGGGCCATTGATTTTATAGCAATAAACCATCGTGTTTTTATATCGGTGGGTAGTGAATTAATAGTACTTAAAAGTATATCTTTTTTAGAATTTTCTAATGATTTTGTGCCAACCATAGAATCGTATAGAAGAGTAAGTTTTCCACTTCTGATTAATGGTTGAAGACGCTCTAGTCTTTTAATCATACACAATAAAATTTCTGTTGCGTGCACATGGCTCATTGCTTGTTTATGAACAGAATTTCTGTGTAGACAATAATTTCCTAGCATATTTCAAAGACGTGACAAATCTTTAGCTATTTGATCGAAAAAACCTTCTGGCCACTTGTCTATTCGTCCATCGTCAAAAATCGAAAGATTAGTTACACGTGTGGAATCATTTCTCAGTCGTTTTCTAAAATAAAAAAACTTTACATCTTCAGAATTGATTAATTTTCCCTTTACAGCAAGTCTAATCCCGTTAATTACATGGTCGCTATGTGTTTCGATAAAAGATTGTGCGCCATCTCTAGCGGCAAGTGCAAGGAAGCTTCCAATTCTGGATTGGCTTGTAGGGTGCAGATGAGCTTCTGGATTTTCGATCAGTAATAAACCATTTTGCTTCATAGCAACTGTTGCCGCAATTACTGGTAAGGTGAAAGTGAGGCCAAACCCCATATGCGTTGGTCGAACTGGTGATCTAACCCCACTTGGGTCACGCAAATAAGATAACTGAGCTGAATCAGAAACACTATGCTCAGTTGCATCGAACTCTGCGCCTGGAAATAACCAGGCCATGATCCGGTTGGTGACTAGGTCTAATCGAGTTAGGTTTGCTTTCGCCCCTTCATCAAGGATTAAATCTTCTGGCATGAATTCTGCCGCTTTAGTAAGCAAATTATACCAGTCTAAAGCTGGTGTTGTATTTGATTGTTGGCAGCGCGCAAGGAAGGCGGTTGTGAATTCGCCATGCATTCCAATGGGCCCCGCGAGCATTGAATTCGGCATTGGTAATGGGTAGACTACTCTGGGACCTATGCGTTCTGCGCTGAGATATGCAAAGCCATCACCCGTTTCATTTACCAGCGCATTTGGAAGTTGGAGTGCAGAGGTAGCCTCTAGCTGGCGTAAATAGTCTTGTCCAGTGGATTTCGTGGAAAAAGTTGCCTCGCTAGAAAATTCTTCATTTTCTATCAAAATATTGATTCCAGACGCTCTCGCTTCTGGGTTAAGCGCATCTCGTGTAGTTCCTGCCTCGAAAAGTTCTCCTGATAGTTCTAACTTTGAAACATCTCTAGCGCCTTTGGCTGACTGGCGGAGTAAAAGCATCGTCTGGAGAATGCTCGATTTTCCGCAAGCATTTGCACCTACAAGGATATTCAACTTTTTTGGGTTCAGCTCTACCTCCAAGAGGCTTTTGTATCCATGAACAAAAAATTTATTAATCATTTATAACTGTCCTTAATATATCTAAAATTGTTGAAAATCTTTTTATTACTGCGCTGTGTTGTCCAGTTGACGAGCTAATAGATTTGAGAAAATTTTCGTCATTATTTAATCTTTCGATAAATTCTTCTTGTATTTTTAATCTTTTATCTTTCAATGTTTCTATTGGATAATTTTTTACTGCATATATCCATGCTTCAAATAATGCTTTATTGACCGGACTCCTTCTTCCGCCTATGTAATAATATTTTCTGAATGAATATCTCCCAAAAATAGCATGAACTTTTAGAATGGATTTGGTGAATTCTAAGGCTATTTCATTCAAAGAGATCTTGCTGAACTTTAAATTGAACTTTTCCATTGAGTTGATTAGAAATGTATCAAGGTCATCGTGCTCTTTGTAATTATCATATCCAAATACCATAAAGCTCAATGCCCTTAAAGTGACTTCTCGATCCGTCATTCGAAGTGATTCAAAAGCGCCTCCTGTACATTTTTTAAATTCTTTTTTACTCGTTAACTGGCGTAGTATTTTAGTAATTGGTCCTTGCTGTAACGCGTGGCGTATTTCTTGTGGGGTAAGCTGCATTCCACCTGTGTTTACGCGTGAAAAAATAGTGAATTTTGCTTTGATTGGAGTTCCTGGGAGTAAGTTGTTGAAAATTAGTTGAGTATCATCCTCAATTAAAACTTGATATTTTTGCGGTAATTCCGAGAATTTCATGCCTGACAATTCAGTTAGAAATTCAAGCCCTGATAAATAAAAACTTTCTTGGCGGCAGAATCGGTAAAGAGTCGTTAATCGTTGTAATCCATCTACTACACTCCATTTTACTTGGTCAGTTGCATCTAGGTAAAATGCAGGCAAAGGGATTCGGACAAGGATGGATTCGATTAGTCTGCTTTGTCTAACCTCATCCCATACGAATGCTCGTTGAAACTCTGGGTCTAAAACAATTTCACCTTTTTCAATTTTCCTAAGTGCTTGAAATACGCTAAGTGGTTTCTGTTCCACCTTAAGTTTGGCGACGTCATAAGGTTTTAATGGATGATCGACTGGGCCGATGTCTTCTTCCTCTGTTGATACAGCGGCTCCGCCTTCTGCATATATTTTTGCACCATTATCTGTTAATTTCCAGCCATACAAATCTTTTTCTATCCAGAGATTTTTTTGTGCTTCTTGAATCATCTCAAATATTGAAGCTGATTCTAAATCAAGAATTTTTGATAATCCTTTCTCAATTTCATCCTCAGATTGTGGAGACCTTCGGCTTAATACATTGAGGAGTGCCGCTGTTTCCTGAGTTAATTCTTTGTCAAAAATTGAATTATCCATGATTTTATATCAAATTTAATTAAGGCAAGGCGGATAAGGTAATAGAAAAATACAAATAAGGTTTACCAATTATATTAGATCCCTTGAAAAGAGCGTTGCGCTGGCAAGAATATGCACAAATTAAGGCCGTCTTTGATATAACCCTTTTTGGGGGAAAGGTCGATATAGGGAATTAAAGTATTGGCGCTAAATCTACCATAGTCTAAATGAGTCGATTTTACATTTGAATTGATTTTCACCCCATGCGCATTATTTGAATGTGCTGCTGGTATACTCGATGTATCGAGATGGGCCATAAGCAAAGCTGTTAACCAATGTTTAATTTCAGTAGGTATCCATGATAAATAGCAGATATATCGCGCTAGTCAAGCTCATCAGCCACCGGCGATGAGATTTGTGACAACTTCTCCCCACGCTGGGTAGAGTGTCCGGCGGGTTTCCGGCGTCGGCCGGAGCCCGCCGGGCGTTATCCAGCGATGGAAATTCACCCAATGTGTCACATTGGTATTCTGATTTGCCGTTTGTGCGTATGTAATATGTTGACACGTGTGTATTAATAATATAATTTGTGCGCATTATCAATACGCACAGGAGGCAACATGTCTGATGCAAAGAAAAAACGGATAAACCTTTATATTGACCAGCAACTTTTGGATTTTGGCAAGCGGTTTAGTTATGTCACGGGGCAATCGATTTCAGGGCTCGTTGAGGGATTTCTTCGTTTGGAGGAAGAAAAAACTAGAATTCTCTCTGCTGAGAGCTATCTGCAATTCAGTGTCGATCAAGCTGAACAATGGTATGATTTTTCGGGAAAACGTGGCGCGGATGACGCTGATTATTATGACGAATATTTACGAGACGAAAAAGAGGTTGAATTCTGCAAAAATAATCCTGACAGCGTGCGAGCGAAATTGAGAATTCAATTGCTTAGGGATCAAGAGGATCGCCGGCAGCAAGAGTTGGAAAAAGAAGCTCGCGAAAAAGAAAGTCGAGAGCAAGTCCGGCAAGAGTTTGTCAAAAGGTGGAACGAAACGTTTAAATGAAAAAAGCCCGCTGGAAGGTTCAAGTTTGGCGACCGCGACCGACCAGAGGGCTCCACACAAACACTCAAGGAGGTGTGTGTATGCTGTTAACCTACAAAACAACGAGCCTTTCTGTCAACTGTAACGCTGCTTCTTTCCTCGAGCCTCAGTCGGATACAGCGGCAGGCTCTTCGGTTTCTCTCAAAATTACATCGGGCATGCATCAGGCGAAAGGTTCGCAAACCAGAATAACATGCGAACCTATAGTAGCCACTACCCCGATTCGGATTCATCGCGGGATTGATTTTTTAAAAGTCAGTTATTGGCTGATTTGGCACGAAACCAACTTTCTGGACATCCTTGAGTTCATGAAAAGGAAGCTCCAGGAAACGGAAGATGAGCAGGTTGCTGTATTCCGTTCCAAGGAGCTTGAATGGAATCTTCAGCGAACAGGAGCATCAAAATTCAGCTATCGATTGAAAGCCGGTGATGTCACCCTTCTTTTCAGTCGCCGCGCATCACAAGGCAACATCCCAAATTTCCGTTTGGAGATTGGCTCACTCACCTCGCAAACTTGGTTGTTTCAGACCATCAATGACATTCGGCATTGGCTCGAACGCCAGGGCGCAGAGTTCGAAAAAGAACAGGTTTCCGAGGTACATCTTGCCGCCGATTTTATCGGCTTGGATCTCAAGGCCTTGGATATCGAAGACCAAAATCGATGGATTCAGCGAAGCCACTCCTTTTCACCCTATTACGAACACCGGAAACTAACTGGCATTTCCATGGGGAAGGGGAATTTCATGCTTCGGATTTATGACAAAGTAACCGAGCTGAGGCGATCCGAACACAAGCAGGAAATATTCAAGGAACTATGGCAGGTCGAAACATACAACGAACACCCGGTGACACGCGTTGAATTTCAACTCCGTCGTCCTGTCCTCAAGGAATTCAACCACCTCGAATATTGCAACCAGCTTGATACGGTCAAACAATTGTTATTCGGTGTTCGCGCTCTTTGGAAATATGCCACCAGTGAGTGGGCCAGATTCATGGCTACATCAATTGATCGAAATAACAAGCATCAGGGCCGTGCTCACTGCTCAGAATTTTGGAATATTGTCCAGGGGGTTAATTGGACAGGGCTTGAAGAACTTCGCCGTGAAAAGATCACTCGTCATAAGGATATAGTTGCACTCAGGAAACAGGCTCGGGGGTTTTATATGTCCATTGCGGCCTCATGCGTCCGCAATGTCGAAGATATTAACGAAGTTATCCTTTATTCACAGGAAGTGATCGAGCAGGATTTGAGGGATTTTTTTAAGGATAAAGACAAGTTCATTCAGAGGATGAAAAAGAAACGGAATGAAATCGTCGTCGATACCGTGCCGTTCTGACATGTTTCCTGAAATGATGACCTTGGAAGAGGTCTGCGAATATTTCCGCGTTGAGAAAAGAGTTCTCCGGCGGTATGGTCTCGAAAGGCTTGGAGGGGTGCGCCTGGGGCCGCGTTCTTGGAGATTTCCACGCAACGAGGTGTTGAGCTATGGCGTACAAAAACCCGAACAAAAACAAAGACAAATTCCCATGGATGGGGCAACGATTCATAGGGAAGACGAAACAAAGGAAATGTTTTGCAACCAAGAAGGAGGCGCTTTTGTGGGAGTCCGAACAGCTCCCCGAATCAGCGGAACAAAAGATCCTTACGATCTGCTTACTTGATTGGGCCACGGAATACCTGAGGTATGCAGAGCAAAATTTCACCGGCAAGACGTTTGACGAAAAACGAATAGCTTTCCGTCAATTCTTTGCATCCCCTGGCATCAACCCGAAAGAGTCAGCCAGTCGATTGGCCGCGCTGCAAGTCCAAAAGGCTTTGCAAAGGCAATCCGCCAGCCGATCCGGGAACGCTGCCAACAAGGACAGGAAAAACTTGTCGGCGGCTTGGTCCTGGGGAGTGAAATTTCTCCAACTCCCCGCCGAGAATCCGTTTTCAAAGGTGGAGAAATTCGCCTCAGAGCGGTTTGAAAGATACGTTCCAACGCTGGAGGATTTTTGGATGGTCTTTCATTCTCTCAATGATGACCAAGACAAGCTGATGCTCTATTGCTACTTGCAGACCGGAGCCCGTCGGGATGAGTTATTTCGTCTCACCTGGGCCGATGTGGATTTTTTCCGAAAAAGAATCCGCCTCAGTTGGAGAAAAAACAAGGTCGGTGAATGGCGCTCTCAGTGGTTGAGCATCAAGGATGATCTTGCCGAGTGGCTTTTGCGGCACAAGAAGGGACGCGGCGACTTGAAGGCGCATGTTTTTGTCAGCTATCGGAGCCTTGCCTATCAATACCGCCAGCACTGGCTGAAGAAGGTATGCAAGGAAGCCGGGGTTAAGCCGTTTGGATTTCATGGCATCCGGCACCTGTTTGCTTCAATCCTGGCGGCGCAGAATGTGCCCTTGGTTGAAATACAATACATGCTCCGCCACACCAGCTTGGCGACCACTCAACGGTATATTCATCGGCTGAAAAAAGAAAACCGGGAAGTGTTAGAGGCACTCCCCGGCTTAGCGGCTTCCGAGACCAAAAGTACATCAAAAGTACATCGACAGGTTCTCGGAGTCTGACTCAGCTAGATAACTAGCTGATTTATATGGCGTCCCCAACCGGATTTGAACCGGTGTTGCCGGCGTGAAAGGCCGTCCAGGGGAGAACAAGGCGGTACCACCCAACGTATTTCCGAGCATTACTCGTTATTTTTTCTCTTCAACAACATCCTACTACATAAAAAAAGGCCCCCAATCCGGCCCCCAATGATTGGCAAATAGACAATCAATTTCCCCACCATTTTTCGTGAAAAACGTTGTGACGGAAGTAAAACCGCCACCAGCGGGAAACCAGCTATAGTACGTATATACAGGAGATATATGAACTCGAAGAATCAGACATTTACGGTGGGAAGGCAAAACTGATGGTGTTTAAATAATTGTTGGGTTTTGAAATGGCAAGGTTAGTACTCAACTTATTTCAAAATAAACGAAATACAACGTATCGCCCTGATTTTATGAGCAATATGCATATAGAATCCACACCGGACGATACGTTTATAAATGGTTTCAGTGGGTATACAGTGGTGTTAGCAATTTGTTGTTATACTTTGCTGAATTTTTTTCTTCTAGAAATACCTGCGATTCCAATTATACCTGTACCGAAGAGAACAATCGTTGATGGTTCTGGAACTGGTGACTCGTCAACCGCTACATCAAAGGAAAACTGCCCATGTAGAGTATTGCTAAAATCTATATTGGTTGAACCATGTGAGCCATCCAGCAATGTAAGCACGCCATAATTAATTGGTAGACTAGAATCGCGTAAAAATAACATACTCCCATAAATCCACGAATCATCACTTTTTGTCCAATTTAAAAAATAATAATGTCCTTCAGTGAATGAATAGCTAATATCTATTGTTTGATACTCTAGTTCCGTTCCTTCTAGTGTTGCACTTGCTGTTGCTAATAACTCCCCATAATTACCCAAACCAGTACTTGCATAGATATCAACATCATAGGATGCAGCGCCAAGATTTGCATAAAGACTAACTGAGTTAAAAGTGAATGATTCATTAGCATAAAACAAAATACCTCTGCCTGATCCTATCCCGCTGGAAACACCATAGGAGTCGTCCCCCTCGTCTAGATTTAACGGCGTGGCGAAGGCGTTATCTGTTCCAACATTAGCAACTAACAGCAAGCTAATTGTCACCCCTGTTAATAATTTCATAGACATTTCTTTCCCTCCTTTTTCTTTTTACTTGAAAAGCGCTACTTACTTCTCTCATGTAACTAGAGAAACATATATGCAAGAAACGAGAAAGAATTGGTATAAAATTACATAATGATGAAAAAAACAAGTGTCTGTATGGCTAACTTGCTAATAACATGGCTTTATTTGCATGCACATTGTATGGCTCTTTTTCATTTTTTCTATTTTACATTTACCTCACAATTTTTAAATATTCCGGTTTTTTTTCCTGATTTCCGGATTTGTCAAATTGCGGACATAACGAGTACCTCGTATTGCCAATCTCAATATTTTTCCAAAAATACAAAATTCAAGGTATTCCTGACTCATCTCTGGAAGCATCGGGTCAATACTTCCAATACATGGGAACCGGGAGTTGAACCCGCCGCCCCCCTTGCTGCTCAATGCCTTCCAGGTGTACCGGGATACATGCGGGATACCGTTAAAATAAATCGGGGTCCGTCCCCTATTATTATTCGCATTTATAACACCTCCTCGCCTAGACCACATTGTAACATGTTGAAATAATTATACTTTTAATGGGTATTATTTTACGCTACTTTACGACTCGAAGTATAGTTTTCTCTCGCCTCTTTTTCTTCCTTTTCTTCCTTCCATTTTTTGAACTCCTCGAACGATTTTTTAAACTCCACCTTGAACCAATTTTCTCGGTCTGGATCCTTTTCAACCTGTTCTGTCAACCATTCCTCTGCTTCATCCAGGATTTGAAATTTACGGATTCTTTTTTGAGCTTCACCGAGCCTTCCAGGTTCTTCCCCTGTCATTATCCAGTCAGTTGATAATTTAAATTTCTGTCCAACCGTAAAAGCCCATATCACCAGAAAATCATTCTCTTTGCGCTTCCTTGATATGTATTGACTTGTTGTTCCGACTAAATTTGCCAATTCCGTGAAGGTTTTTATTGCCGTTTCCTTTTGAATTCGAGCCCAAATATTTTCGAAATTCATTTTGTCTGTTAGTTACTTTTATTCTTGATTTAATCTAGTAGTTAAAATATATTTAACTTATGGATAAATAAACATACCACACAGCTACCAAGACACGAAAAACCCAAGAGGCCCACCATGCCCGAAACCACCTCATGCACACAAACAAACCAGAATCCCACACAAGGCGCTTCTACTGAATTTTGCCCCAGGTGCCATAACCTGCTCTCTTTCTCCTGGATGCGGCAAACCGACCGAGGTCTTCAGCCCGTGTACGTTTGCCATGAATGTGAAATTTCTTTCATGCATGCCCCTGTTACCCAAATGCAGCTTTTAGAAGTGCCTCGATGCACCAACGAGCCGCAAACCTTCTGCGGCATAAATCCATTAATCGACCACATATCCTATACCACCGACGACCTGTCTAGATCCCACCTGGTCCATGAGTTGGTACTTCTAAGACGTGCCTTGGATCGCCTTCGCCATGAGCGCCAATACTTTGATGAATCCGATATTGATTCCTTTCTCGATAGGCTTCAAGGGTGAGTCAAAATGACACTTTCTGAAACCATGACCCTTTTTGGCTTCTTCATCATCTTCCTTGGCTTGGGCCTGCTCATCTATACAAGCTTATTAGGGTTATATCTTCGTTTTCACATGAAATATTTCCCAAAAATTCACACAGCTTTCCAGCAATACAAGGAAAGATCAATTCAAGAGAATGACCAAAATGTAAATCAATGAAAACCCCAACCCGCCCCAATACCTCCGAGATCACCTGTTCCCGTTGCGGCAGGCCTCTTGAAGTGTCCACCGTGGAAACCACGGACGGCCACTATCAAGACTATCTCCAGTGCTGGCACTGCTTCACCAGCACACCGGGGCGGAAAACCATGCGGATCCCTCTGCATACCCATAAACCACAAGCACCGCCACCAGCGAACAACCCTCAACCATTTCAGGTGTCGCCATGATCACTGGTTTCTCAGGTACCCCAGGCAAAGGCAAATCCTCCGAAGCAGTCCTTAAACTCATCGAGAAAATCATGGAGGACAGCCCTTTAACCACTCCTTCAACTAAAGATATAGACCATCAACCACCACAAAATCCAAGCAAAAACCAGGAGTAAACCACCATGCCCAACGAGAAAGACACCGCAAACGTAAACAATCAGACCCCCGCTTTTGTCATCTCTGGCCGTATCGAGTCCTCCGACCAGGTCGCTGTCAGCCGGGACAACCTGCCCATTTTTAATACCCTGATCAAAGGAAAGGCCCCGGATGAGTACACCAACCCGCCACAGTGGGCCATTACCTCCAATATCCGTTTCGGTAAAACCGGCGATATCGTCAATAGCGTGAAAACCGAGGTCCGTTGCCGCTCGTACCTGGTGGAGCAGGTGGACGAACGAACCGGCGTTGTTTCCAAGATCCGGAGATTCACCCATGATCTCTGGTTGATGCAATGACGTGCAACGCCCGCACAGCAGAGCCATTAACAACCCCGAACCTTGGCGAGGCTGCCCGGCTTCCGGCTACTGCCGGTGCCGGGCTGAATCGGCAAGGAGCGTGGTTTCCTGGAATTTCCCACGAAGCCGGGGGCCTCCGAGACTCTTTCTCCCTGACTTACAGCGAAATCGGCCAGGCTCTTTGCAACAGCGTTGATCAAGGCATCATCAACCACGAGCAAGCCCGGCAGATTGGCAACGTCCTCTTTCCAATTGTGGAGAATAGACCATGGAATGGACCCCCTTAATCACATCAACTTTTTTTGATGGCGTTCGGACCGACATGCTTACCGCAGTCGGCGGCATCCTCGGTTTGGCGCTCATCATTTTTGGCCTGGTTATGCTGATGCGCACGGTTGGCAGATAACCAGATCCCCCTTTTAACGTGCAATAGGAGCAATACAATGACCGCATTATTCGAAGCAGTAGACATCACCGGAATCAGCACCAACGTCAGCACCCTTATGGTCGGCTTCATCGGCATCGGCCTGCTGTTCCTTGGTTACGCTTACGTCAAACGCACCATGCGCGTTGGCAAAGGCGCGTAAACCTCAACCACCGGGGAGGGGCAACCCTCCCCAACTCTTTTAACACGCCATGCCTACAGCCGACCCAACACAATATCTCATGGAAGCCCTGGCCATTCTCACCGGTGGCCTGATCACGGATATGCAAACCTTGATTCTCGGCCTCGTGGTCTGTGCTTTTATCCTCATGGCCTTTGATTTGCTCAAAGATTTAATCCTGCTTCCCGCGCTTGAGTCTGCGGCCTCGTTCCTTGCTGATCCGGTCGGGTCCTATCGTTCCCGGCAGATCAACAACCGGATCGCCAGCGCGGTGAACAGTGATGGACCATCGATCCGGCCAACACGAAACGATATTGAAGTGTCGCCCCTACGGGAACGTGATCTGGACCCCGAGGGCAGCTTGGAAGCGGGACCGGATGCAACCTATGCAAACAACAATTGGGAACGTGACGGCGTGGAGCTGTCGGAAGATCGGTATGCCGCCCTCGAGGGCGCCATGGATGAGGCCGTGTACAACGACCGCATGAGCAACCGGCTGTCCTATGATGAAGCCTACGACCTGGTCCATTCCCACAGTGAACGATTGAGGTAAGGACATGACCTTGAATTTGACAGCTTACGGTATGGGCCTTGGCCTGGTTTTGGTCGGCTGGATTGCCGGTCTGGTGGTCAGCTACGCCTTTTCAACCAGTCGCAATATAGGGCGTTTGGGATGAGTGCTGCAGAACTAACCGACATCTTGAACCTGATCGTTTCCAACCTGGTCGACATCATGAGCTTTGGCCTTGGTGGACTTACCGGCATTGCCTTTGTCATCGCCGCAAAAATGGAGTGGTAACCATGATTCAACTCCCTGAAGGTTTCGACGCTGCCGCCTTGTTTACCGAGTTGTTCCACCTGGCCGCCCCGTTTGTCGGCATTGCCGCGCTGATCGGCTGCGGCTACCTGATTCAAAACATGCTGAGGAATGCACCCAAATGACTTTCATTCCTTCGTTTCCCCGCATCCGGCGCTATGCGCTGTTGATTGCATTCGTCGGCCTGTGTTTTTTCCTCGGCCTTGTGAAAAGGATTCTCTTATGAACGATTTCACCAAAGTCCTTGTCTATGCAACCGGCCTCTATGTGACCTTTCTTAGCTTCGGCCTGTACCTGGCCCACGGCGAAGAGGTCCCAGGACTGCCCGCCGGACCGAACCAATCATACAGCGTCAACACCGGCCCCATCACACCCAAGGAATATGTGGTCCCCCGGATCTCTTCCACAGACGCACCCTTGCGAAAGCGGGTGTCCAAATCCTGCCGGGAATATCTCACCATCTGCGAGCGGTCATGCAAAGAGCGCGGCACCCTGTTCAAGTTTCAGTGCATCGGTAAAGACTTCCAGCCGTTCCAGGATCATTCCTTTTGTCAGTGTTCTGATGATTTGTTTGTACAGCGTCATTCCTCATCCAAAAATATACATGTTGTTGAAGATCGTCATGGGGATTTCAAAAAATGATACAAATCATCTATATTTTATTCACTATTATCATAATTAATCCTTTCAATGCTTTTGCTACTTCCGGTGTCATGGGCTCCGATGGTAAATGTTATATGGTTGTATCAAACCAGGACTATACAGCTCAATATGGAAATGCAAGACCCTCTTCTGCTGCAGACACTCATTCTTTATTCCCTGACCAACCACCTGTCAAAATTAATATGAATGCGCGCCCATCTCTAATGGGTAAATATAACTACGTTAATATCAACATGGTGCATGCGTATTACTGGGACGGCACCCAATGGGTAATAGGAACGGCAGGCTCCCCGGTTACAGGTGCTACCGTCACTCCTTGGCAAGTCACTACCGATATAGCAGCCACTATTCAGACAAATCTGGCTTCCTATAACCCTGTAACCTCTCTTCCAGCTACCCCGCCTGATGATTTTTGCAAATCTGATCCATGCTCTTCTAAGGCTGACACTCCTGCCGGTTATAACCTCGCCACCTACCCAGAGGGAAGTTCTCCGAATTTATCCAATCAATGTTTCGATGGGTGTCAGGTAACCGCTGAAAAGGGTGATGACCTTGGCCCCTGTGTCAATCAATCGTGCGCTGTTGCAGTTATATATACCTACTCGGGCTCTCAATGCACTGACGAAGAAACCCTTTCTGATCTTGAAGAAAATGCCCCTGGTCTTTGTCATGATCAGTGGAGATCGCTTGTAAATAAATGTGGGAGTGCATCAAAGATTGGTTCTTTCGACTGGGGTTCCTGCTCCGGTGAATGTTCAAAAGTCGATTGTTCTTCCGAATGGTCAAAACTCGCTGATCGGTGTGGCGGAGAATCGTTCATCGTTAATTGGGACGGTTCAAAATGTACAGGAACCTGCAAAACTGACGAAATACCAGATGTCACCAATGGTGACGCTCCCCCCAAAGATATTACCACAACGAAAACGACCAACACTGATGGTTCTTCCACAGTAACCACTACGACCACCTATAATATCGACGGCACCGAGTACACCACCACCAATACCACGAATTATGATGCAGACGGAAATGTTACCGGCACTTCTTCAAGTTCCACGCAAGGGACCTCAGATGATAGTGGTGACGAAGAATCGTATTCTGCTATCGAATCCACCGGATTTACTGAAGCCTATTCACCGTCTGATCTGGAATATGACATCCCAACCAGATTCACCAGCTTCCTGACCAACGTTAAATCTTCGGGCCTGTTCTCCTTCTCTTCTGATTTCTTCAATTCCCTCCCCACCGGCGGTTCTTCTCTATACACAATAGACGGGGGGAACACCTACGGCACCCATACTGTTGATTTAAGTGAATCATTGGGCGGTGGCCTCGCTGTTCTCAAGGCCGTCCTTCTTGCCTGCTTCGGCTTTCTGTCGATCCGGGCCGTTATCATGAAGAGGTGATCCATGTCCGGCTTTGGCGTTCTTATCGATTGGCTTCGTACCTTCTGGACCTGGGTCGAAACCGGTTTCACCTGGATTCTGGACGGTTTCATTCTCCTGGTGCAGTTCGTATTCTTCACCATCTTTGATGGACTCTTGACCGTGATTGAAACCACCCTGGCGGTGATCGATCTTTCGTCCGTGGTCTTCAATTACGCTGCCGCCTGGTCCAACATGCCGACCCAACTTATTTGGCTGATTACGGCGGTGGGTCTGCCGCAATGCTTCACCATTCTTGGCGCTGCCTACCTGATCCGCCTTACCCTGAATCTCATTCCTTCCTGGGCAACACGAGTATGATTATCGGATTTGCCGGTACTCCCGGCTCTGGAAAGACCTATGAGGCGGTGAAGAAGATCACCGACAACCTGCAGATGGGGCGCGTGGTCTACACCAACATTGACGGCATTACGGATCCTGAATGCCTGGAAATGATCAAGAGCTATTGCGGCCTGTCAGACTTGGCCTTGTGCAAGCAGCTCCATTTGCTTGAAGAGCATCAGCTGGCCGATTTCTGGATGCACATTGAACCCGGCTGCCTGGTGGTCCTGGATGAAGTGCAAAAAGTCTTCTCTTCCCGTGAATGGCAGACCGCCAAGAACAACCAGTTTGCCTCCTGGGCCTCTACGCATCGGCATAATGGTTTTGATGTAGTCCTTATTACCCAGGCCATTGAACGGGTCGATTCCGCTGTCCGTTCTTTACTTGAATGGACCTATGTTTTCCGCAAGGTGAACTTCTTTGGCGGTGCGGTCAAAAAGAAATACCTCTGCTATTCCTACGGCGGTGATGACACCAGCGGAAAACCCCTGGCCACCAAGACCTCGACGTATAACGACAAGATTTTTCTTTGTTACAAATCCTACGTTGCCGCTGATGTCAAAGAGCTTTCCATCATGCAGCACGTCAACGTGCTGAAACACCCCGTGTTTTTTGCAATCCCTGTCGTTTTGGCCTTCACCCTGTACATGCTCTTTGGTCAATCCAGTTTGGCTACCGGTGATCTTTTCGGCTCCAAGAAGGTTACGACGATGCATGCCAAGAAAAACGAACCCGCCCCTACGGTCACCGGCGCCATTACCCCGGTGGTCCGTAACGGCCAGCTCGTATTCACCAACCGTAAAGGATCATGACCATGTATCAGCGCTCCTTTTTCAATGTCCTGTTGTTTCTGGCCTCAATGATCATCACCGGCGCGTTGATCTTCGGGATCTCCGGTTGTACGCCCCAGGAGAAGAAGGCCGAACCGGTGCAGCAGACCACCAAAGCTGAACCGGCACCATTACCCCCTCTCCCTGCAAATCTTCCGATCTCGGTGGACTTCAACAATGTACCCCTCTCCGAGGTGGCGCAGTTCATCACCTCGCAGACCGGCAAAGGGCTGATCCTCTCCGGCAACGAGGCCAAGCCCCTAAGCTGGGTTGAATCGAATCTTGCCAAGGAAACCTTGTTCGATTCCTTCAAGGCTGCCGTCACTGCTTCCGGCCTGGTGCTTCAACCTGCCAACGATCAGGAAACCCTGTTCACCGTCACCCAACCCGAAGAACCGAAAACGCCGGTGCTTCTTGACTTTGCCCAGTCCAGCAAGGGCGTTTTCTTCCTCCTGGGGTCAACGATCTACCCTTTGGAGAAGTTTCCTTACCCGGTTCGGTACGATTCCGGCCACTGGTACGCCCTTTTACCCAAGAGTATTTCCGATCAGAAAAAATCCAGCTCGAAAACTGAGAAACTTTAATCTCCGGCATAGGCCTTGCCATTTACGCCTTTTCACAAGGGAAAAAGAAAACAGTGCAGCCGGTTAATAACAAGAACCCCGGCAAAAACAGAAGCCCAACCACCTGAACCCGACCGGGCCGCGCCGGTCGGAATGTCGCGCCGCCTTTGTCTGCTGTTCCGCGTGAATGACGCGGGAAAATGACGGGATTACCTCAACGGAAAAAAGGGGAAGCGACCCATATAACGGAGCGTCCTTTTTTTCGTCCCCCCTGGGGCGACCAAGTAAAGGGTTAAGCTCGAGAGAAACCCGTACCCAGGATATGCAACCTATGAATGAAGCAACGAACCACCACCCATTGTCACCATCGCCAAAGGCGCAATATCCTTTGATCATTACCGACGAGGACCGCGTATTGTGCAAGGATTGTTACCAAGACTTGTACGTTGAACACCATCCGGCCACGCACTTTTCCTCATACTTAAATCACGGTGCCTGTGATTGCTGCGGATTGGAAATAGTCCCGCTGACAAGCGACCGCCGGTAGGCATTCAGTCCGCGCAGCGGCACCTGCAGTTCTGCGCAGCAGGAAACCAGGGGGCGAAGCGCGCCGGATGATCCTTTCAGCGAAAGATAACGAACCCGTGGCCAAGTATTACTCAACGTATTGAGTGGGGTCATGAAGCGCGCCACAGGGGCACAGTTCCCAGGTCATGGTGATTAACCCTGCGGCCTGGATGAAATACCAAGCAGGAAAGATACCCTCGTTGGGGGCGCATGCGAAGCCCCCCTTGCGATTTTTCAGCTTATACGAATCTCTTTTTACCTATTAAAGGAGCCCTATACATGTACCGTTCACACCGATCCCAAGACCCGCTCTCCCAAAAAGTCCGTGCAGCCATGCAGGGAAAAGAAGTCGACCTTTCCAGCGTCCCCACCTTCTTTGAGCCCTTTCCTGACCACCTCAAAGACATCCCCCTGCAGGATTACCGCTTCGATCACGGCTACCCGCTCTTTGTCCACCGGGATGCTGCCCCTATCCGGGTTCGCACCGCCGATGAACAGCCCTCCGCCTCCGACCCACAAGCCCGATTAACAAGTGGTTTGCCAGTAGTATCGGAGCTGCCAGTGTTGAGGGTTGTAAGAGGTCTCGATTTTTTGAAAGTGTCGTTGCATGTCAAGTGGGATGGCCGGGAAAGCGACCTTCTCCCGATTCTTGATCTTATGAAAAAACAGGTCCAGGACACCGAGCTTGACTGTATTTCAGTTTTTAAAGAACACGGTTTTGACTGGAACCTTTATCGAACCGGCACCCGTTATTACACCTATCGCATCAAGTCCGGTGATGTAACCCTACTGTTCAACCGCCGGTCGCATGATCAGAAAATACCCAATTGCCGGTTGGAAATCGGTTCCCTTTCCTGCTGGTCACCAGGCTTTTACGAAATCTATAAACGGGTGAAAACCTTCCTCTCTCTTCACGGTGGCGAAATCTTCAAAGAAATTGTCTCAGAGGTTCACCTTGCCGCCGACTTCATCGGCACGGATATCAAGACCACTGAGCTTGATAACCGTAGCCATTGGGTCGCCCTTGCTCGTAAAGACGGCGACCATGACGGCCTTGTTGTCCAGAAACGTGACCCTGAACCAGACCCTGACGTCCTTGAATTTGACCGCGATTACACTAACCGGAAGTTTTCCGGTGTTCGGGTTGGCAAGGGTAATCTGATGCTCCGCATCTATGACAAGGTTGCAGAGCTGAAATGCACCAGGGCTACCCACAAACAGCAGATCTTTTCCGAGATATGGTCCGTCAGTGCCTACGACGAACAACCTGTTACTCGTGTTGAATACCAGCTCCGCCGGCCAAAGCTCCGTGAATTCTCCGATAGGGAAGGGAACCAGATTCACACCGTTAACGACCTTCTCAATGCCCTGAAATCCCTCTGGGGCTATCTCACCACCGAATGGACCCGACATTCAGACAGCCCGGTGAATCGTAACCATAACCAAACCAAGGCGAAAGTCTCCGAGTTCTGGCAGAAAGTCCAGGCCGTGGTCTGGACCGGCGTCTTCGGTTACGTCCGCACCCACCCCGTTAAGCACAAAGACATCGAAATGCTCCGCAAGCAGGCCCGGGGAATCCTCATGTCCGTTTGTGCCTCCCTGGAAGTGCAACCCGATGATATCGACAAAATCGTCTACCTCTGCAAAGAGATGATCGAGGAAGACCTGCACCGTTTCTTTGAAAATGAAAAGAAGTTCATCGACAAGATGACGACCAAGCGCAACGAATTCAGACTAACGCTCGCGGGATAGAACAACTCTCTTTCCGGTAACCCCTTCGCGTTCTCTGCAGTTCTGCGTAGCAGGAAACCAGGGGGCGGAGCGCGCCGGATGATCCTTTCAGCGAAAGACAACGAACCCGTGGCCAAGTATTCCTCAACGTATCGAGTGGGGTCATGAAGCGCGCCACAGGGGCACCGTTCCCAGGTCATGGTTATTCACCCTGCGGCCTGGATGGAATACCAAGCAGGAAAGACTTACTCGTTGGGGGCGCATGCGGAGCCCCCCCAAAAAAAACGATGTCATGAATCAACCGGAAACTTTTTACTCTATGAGGCTCACCATGTCTTTTCGTGAATCATACGACATTGATGATTTAGGTACGCACTTCGTTGTTATTCGAAACGGTCAGGTTAATGAAATCCATCCTGGACGAATTTATCGAATAGAACCGCTCAATAAAAACAGGAAAAAGAATGTGGGGCGAAAGTGCATGATCACCGCTCTGCCAACGGAATTCATGAGTTCTGAAGCTCGCGTTCGTTTTATGGATAATTTGCGAGAAGGCAAGGTGGATATTCGTGAACTTGTCGAAGACAAATGAACCCCAAGATTTTCACCACACCCCGGCGCGGCCTCATGGGCAAGAAGCCCCTGGGCACTGAGTACATGCCTGAAGTATCGGAACGCGCCAGGCGCATGAAAGCTGCGATCCGCGAAGAGAAGCAACCTATCGATAATCGGCAACAGCGTTTGCCAGGGTTCTAATCCCCTCGACTGCTATGGATCTTATACAAAAAGAGCTCGGCAAGCGATTATCTGTTGAAGAGGTGGCAACGCTTTTCGGTGTTGACGCACGGTTGGTCCGCCAGCATTATGAAGAGTTGGGTGGTATGCGCCTTGGTAATCGAGTTTATATCTTTTTCGAAAAAGAGGTTATCAATGCCGTACAAAGACAAAACAAGCACGAAAACACAGTGGATCGGGCAAGTCAAGATCAACGGGCGGAAGGTGAAGCACCGCTGCGCTACACGGAAGGAAGCCGTCGAGTGGGAAATCGTGGAAAGAAAACGATTGCTGAACGACAACACGGAGCCGGAGCAGATCCGCACGGTCTCCTTGTTGGAATGGGCAACAACGTATCTTGATTTCAGTAAAAAGAAATTTGTTGAAAAGACTTACGGAGAAAAGAAGCGGTCGTTTCAGTATCTTTTTGCAAGTGGTATCGATCCAAAATCTTCGGTGACAAGTATACATCCTTTGACCATCCTGAAACATTTTCAGGATCAGGCAAAGAAGCGATCGGGGAATGCGGCAAACAAAGATAGGAAGAATCTGTCAGCCGCCTGGAGCTGGGGAAAAAACTATCTTGATATGCCTTATGAAAATCCTTTTCAGAGGACAATAAAACAAGGGGAGGTTCGCCACGACAGGCGCATCCCTTCGTTGGCCGAATTCTGGAAAGTATATGAAAAGGCGACTGAACCCCAAGACAAAAGGATGTTGCTTTGCTACCTGTATTCAGGAGCTCGTCGCGCTGAGCTTTTTCAACTCCGTTGGCAAGACGTGGATTTTATCAATGGTCGGATTCTGCTGCATTGGAAGAAAAATCGGCTGGGTACTTTGAAGTCGGCCTGGTTGTCCATGACTGATGAAGCCGTGGAGGCACTACGGGAACAATATCGCGCAACGGGAAAGGGCAAATGGGTATTTGTAGAGCCTGGCACCGAAAAACCGTATCAGTACCGCCTTCAATGGTTGCGCCGTTTATGCAATAGGGCGGGGGTAGAACGGTTTGGCTTTCATGGAATTCGTCACCTCTGCGCTTCGATTCTGGCCGGTAAAGGTGTGCCTTTGGTGGATATTCAACACCACTTAAGGCACGATCACCTTTCCACAACGGAAAAATATATTCACAAACTTATAGAAACCCGGTCTGTGGTTAATGCGTTGACCGGTTTAAAGGAGGGAATTCAAAGCAAAGGCCCCCAAGAGGCCCCCAAAAAAGAAACGGCGTATTAACTCTTGCGAGCTAACACGCCGTTTTATATGGCGTCCCCAACCGGATTTGAACCGGTGTTGCCGGCGTGAAAGGCCGGTGTCCTGGACCTGACTAGACGATGGGGACAGATCCGAATGTTCTATTGGTGGGTCGTGCGCGACTCGAACG
>JBFXII010000004.1:0-22279 GCA_050176095.1 Desulfomonilaceae bacterium | reverse complement strand
GGGGTCGATTTCAAGACATTGGCGCCAGCTCCGTATGCTCACTGGATTTAACGGAGGCTCACACTTTGAAAAAAGCCTGCTCTGACAAGGTAGAACTGGTCACTTTCAGTGACCTGGCCCTCTTGAGAGTTACTACCTCTTGCGTCGAATCATCAGCTTCAGCATTTGGATTAGGCCCTGACGAAACAATCCAGTTAACTCTGGCGGTTGAAGAGATATTTGCCCATTTGTGTAGGACAGTTCCCCACAAGGATCCCATCTGGCTCAATGTTATTTGGCGTGGATATGAAGTGGAGACCGAGTTCATTTTTTCATGTCAAGCATTTGACTTGAGAGTCTTTAATCTGGCGTGCGTTTCGGGCCAAGCTGAAGACCTCGAATGTACGGACGAGACGGGCATGATGATCGCTTCCAGGATGGTGGACAGCTTCAGCCTGGATCACAGCAAGTCCAAGTTAAAGCTGAAGTTGGTCAAGGAAAAACTTTACCCCGAGATAGAACAAACCCAGGAGAAAGTCCCTGATTACACAGGCGATATAAATGTAAGAGAAGCCGACATAGAAGAAATAAAAGACCTCATAGGACTTGCTTCAGTAAATTACCCAAAGATAAATCTACCTGAATGCTTCCGATACCCGGGCAAAGTCATAGATATGGCCGCCTATGGTTATTACAACGTTATTGTGGCAGTAGATCACTCCGGCTTGGTTGCCGGTGGAATTACCTAGAGATGGGAATCGGAGCATCTGGTCACTTTTCGGGGGCCATTTGTTGCTCCGGCATTGAAGCAATCCCAAATTCCAGTCCGATTGATCGAACATATGATCGAACAAACCGCTCGAACCAAGGCGATCGGCGTAATATGTTCCTGGCCCACATCAGACCTTCCGGGTAGTCTTTTCGAAGAGTTGGGCTCGCAATACTTTATCAATAAGGGCCAGAAAACCGAGGTAAAAGCCTATTTCCGACAACTTAACGAGGATCCTGGAGATACGCTGGTTGTGCATAGTTGTATCGTTGAATTTGTGAAAAAGAAAACTCAGGAGTTATTTCTTGGTCGACAGATCGAAACCTTGATCTACACCGGTGAATCGAGGTTTCGTCATTCGGTCATATCGGCGAAAATCCTGCGAAGCTCCGAAAGGGCAATTCTGAGACCCGTGATTTACGGAGATGACGCCACCGAGAACCTCATGGCTCATGTAAGGCTTTTGAGTAACGATGGCATTAATAACATCTTCTTTGAAATGGATTTGGGATTTTCGCAGTGTGGCATGTTTGCCCCTTCGTTGATTGAATGCTCGTTCAAGCCGAGATTCCTCATCCCTCTGGCAGGCAAAAGTGACATGGTTGTCTTTCAATATTTTCCGGGAGAAACGAATTGAGTTCATTTTGGAGACTGGAACACCTTCTTCCAGAATACGTCAAAAACTTCGAGGCCTACACTCCAAGTAAACCTGATCGTGAACTCATGAAGCTCTACGGCTGCTCCTCGCTTCATCGTTTGAACAATAATGAAAATCCTTTAGGCCCTAGCCCAGAGGCGCAAAAAGCCATTTTGGCCTTTGATCCATCCAAAGCGGCTATTTATCCGAGCGGAGATAGTTACTATTTGAGGCTGAAGCTGGCCGAAAAGTTCAACAAGACTCCCGATCAGTTCCTGGTGGGAAATGGGGCCAATGAAGTGATCACCTTTGCCATAAAAGCCTTTTGTGAGCAAGGGAACAACATAGTCACGGCAGATAAGACTTTCGCTGTTTATGAATGGGTTGCAAAATTCTCCGGCTATGAGGCTAAACTTGCTCCGCTCACTAATTTTGAGTTCGATGAGCAAAGATTGCTGGACTTGATTGATAACAGGACCAAAATCGTTTTTATCTGCAATCCCAACAACCCCACGGGATCATTCTGGAATGTCAGGAGGTTTCGATCATTCATGGAAGCCATTGATGGCGAAAAAATAGTCATCGTGGATGAGGCCTACGCAGAATTCGTGGAAGATGAGAAATTTCCAAGTTGTCTGGATCTAACAGAGGAATATGACAATCTGGTAGTGTTCAGGACGTTTTCCAAAATGTATGGTCTGGCGGGTTTGCGCATCGGATATTTGTGCGCCCAGGAAGCCATGGTTGATGCAATTAAAAAGACATGCGTCGTGTATTCAGTCAACTCAATAGCTCAGATTGCGGCTGTTAGCTCACTGGATTCCGATGAGCATATCTTGAGGACGAGGAAACTTGTCCATGAAAGCAAGTCTTTCCTCACCCAACATCTCAAGGAATTATCCTTGGAGTATGTTTCAGGAGAAGGAAATTTCTTGATGGTAAAGCTACGCGTCAGCGATACCCTGGCATACCGCAAATAATGACCAGAGGCCTGATGGTCAGAACTATGTCCGGTTTCAGATTCCCGGGTTTTATAAGAATATCCCTATCCCATCTACCAATAATGGAAGAATTGGTGGATAGTCTAAAAAAGATTCTAAAGTGACCCTCTTAGGTCTGTCGCAAGTCCTATGCTTTAGAAGGCTTATAGAGGACTTTAATCTAGCGCCCTCCTTACCTCTGTAAGGAGTCGCCTGAGATTGTAGGGTTTTGAAATTAGCCCGACGGCCCCCACAGATTTAGGATCGACGCTTGGGCTGGAGTCGAGGAACCCCGTTACCAGTAAAACTCGAGCGTCGGGATTCAACTTGAGTATTTCGGAAAGGCAAGATATCCCGTCCATTTCCGGCATGTTCAGGTCCATCAGAACCAACGAAATGCTATGTCCTCCATCCCTGTAAACATCTAGAGCAACTCGCCCGTCTGATGCCTCGATTACCTTGTAACCGAATCTATTTAATATTTTCCTGCCAAGTTCCAGAAGTGATGGCTCATCGTCAACTAGCATAATCGTTTCAGTTCCAGATGGTAATTGTGTCTCCGAGTTGACTATGGGCTCCGAATTCTCATTTTTTAAGGCCGGAAAATACACTTTGAATGTTGATCCCACGCCTGGTTCACTGTAGCAAGATATATGACCTCTGTGTTGCTTTACGATACCGTAAACGGAAGCCAGACCTAGACCGGTCCCCTTCCCGACTTCCTTAGTAGTGAAGAATGGGTCGAAAATGTGCTCAAGTGTGTGCTTGTCCATCCCATGGCCGGTATCAGAAATACTAATCAGCACATACGGACCGGGCTTGATCTCAGGATGCAAGCGACTGTAATCTCTGTCTAACAATGTATTTTCCATCTCAATGGTGAGAGTTCCTGCCCCCGACATTGCGTCCCTGGCGTTGACCGCAATATTCATTAGGACCTGCCCTATTTGAGTGGAATCCGCCATAATGTCATGGAGATCACCATCTGAACGGACGATTATTTTGACTGTCTTGGGAATAGTGTAAAAAAGTAGCTTTTGCGCCTCTCCTACCTCATGGTTTAGATTGACTCTGCTGAACCTTGGCTCCACCTTTCTACTAAACGTAAGAAGATTTTTCACAAGTTCAGCGCCCCTCTTTCCTGACGCAAGTATTCTCTCCAGATAGGCCAGATCAGCAGACTCTGGCGTCTGTACCTGTATCAGCAATTCAGTATATCCGATGACAGCCTGAAGAAGATTGTTAAAGTCGTGAGCTATGCCACCTGCAAGAGTTCCGATTGCCTCCATCTTCTGAGCATGTAGCAACTGAGTTTCGAGTTTTTTCCGCTCTGTGATGTCCTGAAACGCTCCTCTGAGTTTTACTACTTTTTTTCCTACCACAACAGGTTTGCATGAAGTATGGACCCAGCGCTGATCTTTTTCTGAACTCGACAATCGAAGTTCCAGATCGTACGGTTCCCCGAACTCCAAAGCCCTGTTAATGCTCTGTCTTAGCTTCTCCCTGTCATTCTCGTGAAACAGATTAATAGCGTCATCAAGGCTAGGAGCAAATGTTTGATCAACCTGGTGGATACGGTATTTTTCCTCCGTCCAGCGCACTTCCAGCGTCTGGGCATCTATCTCCCAACCGCCGACCAGCGCCATTTGTCCCGTTGTCCGCAAAAATTCTTCTTTGTCCCGAAGCGCAGTTTCAGCGGCCAGTCGGAACCCCTCCAGTTCTATTTTGTGTAAAGCCAGCGAAAGATCATCAGCCAGGCCATCAAAAAGATCTAGCTCCTCTTCATCCGGGTTGTAAGCCTCAGAAACCGTAACTACGAGGACACCGTAAAATCTGTCTCCAACACTTAGGCGGCGTATCAGTGTAAACTCGGCATCCTGAATCCTGGCGATTGGGCAGGCTCTACAGGTTTCTCTGGAATTCTCAATAATGAGGGTCTTTTCATTCCTGATGCATTCGTTTATGCAATTGGGAAATTCGCAATCCTGGAGGATTGAACGGACAGGATCCCCGATTTGCTCAAATCCTGATGAGGCTGAGGCCAGTACTCTTGTTCCGGTTGGATCGAGCAACGCTATCCACGCTTTTCGGTATCGACTCAAGCCGGTAAGAATTGAGCACGCTCCCGATGCAAGACAAACTGGGTCACTCTCCTGGAGAATGAATTTGTTGACTTCACGGATTGCCATCAACAACCGCTTGATGCGGGAAGCCTTTTCTTCTGCCGCAGCCAGGCGCACAACCAAGGCGCCACTCTCACTTATCACCATGTCGGCCTGACCGGATCGAATGGCCTCGAGCATCGCCTCTGAAGCTATACAGCGTTTTTCTAATTCTTCATAAGTTGGTTTGTTCATGTCTATCATTTACACATGAGCGTTTTTTCAGTAGTTAGGATGTCTGCGGTTGGACTTGACCTCTATTTAGCCGTTTCAATCAAGCGGCGTACAGGATCGCTATTACTCAAGTTACCGTAAAAAATACCACCAGGAGACGGCTCGAGAACCTCCAGAGCTGGAGTGACGAAAACGCCTTTCTGCAGCGCCATCTCAGGGTTTAGATTCACATCAACGATCTCTATTTCAAAATGGATTTCAGGTAAACTTTCTCGAAGTCGTCTCAAATTGTCTCTGGCTATTATTGAGTTGGGAGCGTCTCCTGCCACAAAAAAACGAATGATACATCTGAATGCAGGGCTTGCGTCGCCAATTTTGCTAACAGGCATTGCCAGCCTCCTGCCCTACCCCGAATATTTCAACTCCGCTTGAAGATATCCCAAACCTGTGAACACGGTTAGAATGATTTCGGCCGCGTGATTTCAGGATCAACAACTCTCTTTCCAATGCGCCGCACGTTTCGATGTTGCGCAGAATTACCACCATGTCGATCACTGATGATAAATCCATGCCCGTTATCTGCAGCGCTTCAACGGAATTGGCCGTGAGATTTGTCAGCACGGAGGTTATACCCCGGGCTTTGCAGTGATCGATCAAGCGTAGCATATAATCAAAAGCGGCCTGTTCCGAACCCATTCTCCGACACGCGGAAATAGCGTCTACCACTATAAAGGCGGGGTCAAATTCCGATATAACTCCGAACGCCTGAATCAAATGTTCCTCTATACCCTGTGATTCGGGCATGATGGAAACGAAGCGAAGAAGTCCGGATTCCAGAGCTGGCCGCAAATCAATTCCCGGACCAAGCATGCAGGACACCATGGCATCAAGGGATTCTTCAAAATTCAGATAAAATACACGCTCGCCTCGAGACGTAGCTTCACGTGTGAAAGAACACGCAAAAGTGGTTTTCCCTGTCCCTGAGGTACCCGTGATCAATGTGCACGAGTTTCGGCGATAGCCGCCACTTGTGATAGCGTCCAATCCTGCAATACCGCTTGATATGGGTTCCCCTAAGGCCCTATGGCCAAGGCTCGCATGGGTAACCGGAATAACCATAGCGCCTTCCCTGGTTATTCCAAATGGGTATTCGTTACGTCCGTATGCGGAACCACGAAACTTTATCACCCGCATGCGTCGTGTTGTAACCTGATCCGTGACACGCTGGTCTAGTTGAATGACACAGTCCGCCATGTAATGAAGAAATTCTCTATAGGACAAAGAGCTTTCTCCGATCGAATCCTTGACGGTCATTACGGCGCACAATCCATCATCTCTTAACCATTCGTTGAGCTTGTAGAGTTCGCTGCGTTCCTTGATCCTGTCCCCCAACAACATCAACAAAACATCCGGAGCGTCTATTATCACCCGCTTCGCTTGAAGCTCTCTAGCTTTATACCGCAAGATCGCCATGACGCTTCCCAGATCAAAATCACCTGAGATCATAGTGTCAGGATTAAAACGAGCAGATATGATGGCAATCGATCCTTGAGCCTCCAGAGTTCCTATATCCCAGCCAAAAGCCGCCGAATAACACCTAAGAGCGTCTTCCCTCTCTTCAAAGGTCAGCATGATTCCCGGATGACCCAATAGGGCGCCCTGAACAAGGAACTGCAGGCCAATTACAGTTTTACCGGAACCCGGCCCCCCGCTAAGCAACGTTAGACCAGCGGCCGGCAGGCCCCCATCCAAAATTTCGTCAAGTCCATCTATTCCCGTTGGGATCTTCCGGATAGCTGCCGAAATGCTCGGGCTTCCTGAGTTCCCTTCGGTGTCTTCTACCATTTCTCTCTCCTTCAATCGCCATCGACGACTCCAGGCTCATTCGCTTTGGCGTTGTAGGCTGGATGATCAGACTATTCGCTTATAGGCATTCAGTAAGTCAATGTGACCCTCTATAATGCCATTTACAATTTGCTCGAGGATCTGTAAAGAGTCCCTGTCATCAAACTGTTGCCGACAAAGGGAATTGGCTCTACAACAAGCAGAAAAAGTGACCGCGCGAAAATTCGAAAAAAGCTTTATCCCTCACGGGTATTATGATTCTTCGACAGGAAACGCAATTCTTTATAACTTGATTTTTTAAGGCAATAAAGAAAAAAGCGTCTTGTTACAGATCACGCAAGGAGCCGTTTTCAGCTTTGGGCAACATCGAATTACCGTATTTGCCATGATTCATGAAATTGCATGAGTTAGCTCATCGATTTTTTCATCCACGCACTGAATCATTCTCGAGAATACTTATGAATTGCGCAGGCAGGCAAAAAATGGATTTCGGAGGAATGTTTGAACAAGAATCGAGAAACAATAACTTCGGAGCAAAAAAGCATACTTAACGCTCTTGCTGTTGCCGTCACCATAACTGACCTTACGGGAACAGTACTGTTTTATAATGATTGCGCTCCAGGTATCCTTGATCGAAAACCTGAATACATCGGTCGTGACATCAGGGCCTGTCACAAGAACCCCGAGTCAATACGGAAAATAGACTCCATGCTTTTGGAGTTCCAACGAGGGAGGAAGGAGCCCTTTTCTTACACCGCCCAAAGAAAAGGGGCTAGGTTGGTAGTGACATTTAGCCCTTTTTCGATAGACGGCGCCTTTGCAGGTTTGGTCCAGGTGGCAGCCAGGGTTTCCGACAATACCGCAGTCGCAATATGAGATGTCCAGCGCCTTACAGGCAAGAAGGCAAGGACACAGTTAGAACTCAGGAACTTGAGATCTTTTACGTCTTTTCAATAGCTTGGCGCTCTAATCTGGATACGTTTGTCCCTTTCAGGATGTTTGGAGAATTCTAATGAACAAGCAAGATTTGACAATTCGAAGAATGAATCGTGGGGAACTGGATATGGCTTGTGACTGGGCAGCCAAAGAAGGCTGGAATCCGGGAATCTATGATTCCGAGTGTTTCTACGCGCAAGACCCAGACGGGTTCTTCATCGGCTTGCTGGATGACAGGCCTGTAGCGATGGTGTCAGCTGTCGCTTATGGTCGGACCTATGGATTTATGGGGTTTTACATAGTAGAGCAGGACTATCGTGACACGGGCTATGGGCTGCAGATGTGGGAAGCGGGTTTGGACTACCTGGGAAATCGCTGTATTGGGCTTGACAGTGTCAGGCCAGATTTGGTGTCGCAGAAAAGACCAGAATTCAAGCCTGCATATACGAACTTTCGTTTCAAGTGGTTAAAGGATCGGGAATTTGACATTGAACACAAGGTCATACCTCTTTCGGACATTTCCTGGGCAACCTTGATGCCCTACGATTACGAGGTCTTCACGTTCGAGAGAGAAAATTTTCTCAGGTCCTGGATAAGTGTTCCGGGCACGTTGTCGTTTGGTGTTATCCGTAATGACAAATTGCTAGGTTACGGAGTTATAAGACAATGCAGGGAAGGCTTCAAGGTTGGCCCACTTTTTGCCGATGACAATGCGGCTGCAAGATCGTTGTTCAATGCTCTCACAAAAGATCTTGACTCTGGAACAGCGGTCTTTCTGGACACCCCCCTGGTTAACACAAGCGCATTGGATCTGACCCACGATTACGGCATGGTCGAGGTTTTTAGGACCACCAGAATGTATAGGGGAAAACAGCCGCTTCTACCATTGCACAAATGGTTCGGTGTAACCACCTTTGAACTAGGCTAGCGAAAATAGTCGGCAAATTGGATCTAGAACAGGAACCCTCAAGTTTTGAATCAGGTTGCGCCAAGGGCGCGGAATCGAACCTCTGCCACATGGCTGTCAAGATTTTAACCCCGGAAATATAGAGAATTAATATTATATTCAGATCATGCAGATCAAACCAACTTCATAATCAATGTCGCGAAAGCCTTCTTGCCAAGGACTAGAACATCCTATGCTCTGGAGTTCACCGATTCCGACAATGGGGATTATCCTGACGTTTCAGGATCACGCCTCCTGGCACGAGAATGAATCACTGAATTGGGAAAGATTTTAGAATCTCTTCCTACCTCCTTATTTTCCCTGTGTTAACCCCATTGAACATCTCTAGCTCATCATGAAGACTCAGTGGTTCGGCGGTTTCTACGCCAAAACCAAGGATCCACTCACAGATAGGCTGAGCAAACCACTCATGTGGTTCATCGACAGAAAAGAATAAAACACAAATAGCTGCGCTAGTTCTCAAGAAAAGGAGCTATTAGTGATAGTTAGCCCCAAGAAGGCAACGATGGCTGTGAGGAATGATAGGAATTTAAAGAGGTATACTTTTCTTAACCAGCAATTGATGGAATAATAAGTCTTGGAAAGAATCACCAATCAGGTAATGATCTGCAAAGTACGGAAGCATTAACATGGTTTTGAAAAATTCGGAGCATGATACGCCCCTAGAGGCCGGCCTTGTTTGTTACTGTTTTGGATATTCAGTAACGGATATTGAGCGAGATTACCTGGAAAACGAGGGACAATCCTCAATCTTGCACAGGATTGCCGAGGAAAAGAGATCTGGAACATGTGAGTGCGCCAAGAAAAATCCAAAAGGTCGTTGATGTCTTGCTGATGTCCGCAAGGTTGTGGACAGACTCAGGCAGGAATCACAAACGGGAAACGTTGAGGATAATTTTACAGAGGTTTGAGACACTTACGGGAACCGCAGGGGAGGCGGTCCTACCGTTGGCCTTCGAGAAATTGTAGTATGGACAAACTTTCGCCGGAAGACTGATGGAATTTCAAAATGTTAATGGAGGAACCTATGACAAAAGAACTCATGGAATATTTCAACAGGCAACCAAGACTTGGGACATTGAGCACCGCCGACACGAACGGCAAAGTCAATTCGGCTTATTTTGGATCACCCCACATGATCGATGAAAAAACCATCGTGATGGGTTCAGGTTACAACCGAACCTATCAGAATCTACTTGAGAATCCACAGGCTGTATTTCTTGTCATGGAACCCGGAAAGACAGTACCCGAATGGAAAGGTCTCAGAATTTACGTCAGAATGACTGAGCATGAGACATCGGGACCAAAACTTGACAACATGCGGGCCAAGATTGCTGAGAAAACAGGCGCTGAAGCCGCAAAAAAGATGATTTATGCGGCATTGAGTTTTGAAATCATCGAGCTTAGGCCGCTGGCAGATTTTGGTCAGGGTTGGGAAAAATCGATCTAGTAGGGAATAATTTGAGAGCCCCAGCCTCAGGTCAGTTCAACATCAGGACCGATGTGAAACGTTCAGGGTTAAACCGAGTTATGAAAGACTGCCTGAGGCAAAGGATTTTATTGTGAGTGAATTTATGGCTCTTCAAGCATTTGGGATTACTATCAATAATCGTCGTCATCATCATCACGAGCGCCAAAGTTCACCAGCATTCCATAAATGAACCAGCCTATAATGAATAGCGCTATCCAACTCATATCACCCTCCCCGGATCAGTGACATGCATGAGATCAGTTTTTTCCCCCTCTCTATACATCCATAGTTTACACCTCATGTGTGCCAAAGCCGGACATTCCAAAACAGGATTTTTTCATCGATAAAAAATTGGGGGGGTTAGAAAGTGGGTGTGACGATTAGAAATGATAGATGGGTCAAAAATAATTTGGATGAAAGTAAAAATGTTTTGAAGAAACAGGCGAATTTATTGCGCTACCTTGAGCTAAAAATCTGCTGCGGCTGGTTGATGGTTAAAGATCAGTGGCTTGCGTCAAAGTTAGGCAAAACGACCAGGCATTTGAGAAAGGAGGAGAATACGCTCTGGCGCAACTGTTAGTCGTCGAGAAATTTTTCAACTGTTTCAGGGCAAGTTTGAATCTTGTATCTCAGGACCGCTTTTTCATGCTCCACCAGAATACGGGAGCGTAGAGACTGTAGGCCCATAACTTCAGCTTCTGATCCGAAACCGAGAACCCAGGATATCCGATGCATTGTCAGGAGCTATGAGATCAAAATAGGCCCAATCCCCATAGATTGACTGTGGCAAAAGAATGATTACTGTGAGTTTAGTTATTACTTTTTGTGTCATTTTCTCAATCAACCTTGAAAGGAGTTCCGGATGACTACTCAAATCAATTGGGAGGTCGATCTGCAAAATGCATTGGCCAAGAGCAAGGAGCAGGACAAACCAATTCTACTGGACTTTTTCAATCCAGGATGAATCGGTTGCATGCAGATGGATGCGGTCACGTATCCCGATTCCAAGGTAGTTAATTTTGTAATCCAGAGGGTTATTCCTCTGAGAATCCCCTCTGACGATAAACTGGCATCTGAATTTAAGGTGAAATGGACTCCGACACTTGTAACGCTCGATTCAGAGGGCCAGGAACATCACAGGACTATTGGTTTTTTGAATCCCGATGAATTTATTCCTGCTTCCCTGCTGGCCATAGGGAAGGTTAATTTTGAAACCGGCAAGTTTGAACAAGCTATTGCAAATTTTGATGAGATAATCTCCAGCTATGGTTCCAGTAAGGCAGCGCCTGAAGCCACTTATCTCAGAGGCGTTGCTCTATACAAAAATACAAATGAAGCATCCAATCTCAGGAAGGCGTACGAGCAATTAGTCAAGCTGTATCCCGATAGCGAATGGACTCAACGTGCAGCCCCCTACAGGCTGTTGCCAGCTTAACACCCAATCTCCAAAGATCGGTAAATCAGGTAGGAACATTCGCAAGTCTTGTCTGTTCCTATCTGGTTTCATAAACACCGGAATTTGGACAAATGTTAGCAAGACCCTCAAATCTGTTTCCTATCAAACGGGTCCACGTTTAACAAATCCAACCCAATGCAGGCCAGGCACATCTAGAGACTTTTCTTTCAATAGACCCTGAGTTCCTGCCTCAACCCTCCATCACCAACTGAGCCATCTTCAGAAGTTGGTTCATTTTACATGGCTTTAGCAGGTAGCCCTGGATATACGGTTTGACCTCCAAGCCCTGCTCACTTTTTGGGTCATGCCCACTCAAGACTATTACCTTCACCCTTGGGTTGATCTTCAACAACTCTCTTAGACAATCCCGCCCGCTCATCATAGGCATGATGATGTCGATTATCACCAGGCCTATATCGCCATGCTTCTCTTTATAAATATTCACTGCCTCTCTTCCGTTTGACGCCACTATAGTTGGATAGCCGGCTTCATTGAAGGCGGTTTCTTCCAATGTGGCAACAAGGGCATTGTCTTCCACCACAAGAACAGTCTTACCGCACCCGGGGCGACCAGTGTTTGACGCTAAAATGCTAGACGCTGCAGGCCCCTCGATCTCTGGAAAATACACCCTGAATGTGGTCCCTTTCCCCAACTCGCTCTCACAGGTTACAAAACCGCCTTGCTGCTCCACAATGCCTCTTAGCACTGATAGCCCCAGACCCATCCCCTTAATGTTTCCTCGTGGTTTAGTACTAAAAAATGGGTCAAATATTCGTTTTAGGGTCTCCCCGTCCATTCCCCGGCCAGTATCAGTGATAGTGAGTAATACGTATGGTCCAGAATTTACACCTATTCTCCGTTCGCTGGCATCATCATCCAAAATCACCCTGGAAGTTGAGAAACGGAGTTCTCCTGTATTCGACATGGCATCTGATGCGTTCGTAGCCAGAATCATGATCACCTGATCCAGTTGTTCGGGGTCCTGCATGACAATAGTAGGCTCATCCACCAAATCTAGGCTTAAACCGTCAATGTTTGGTAAGCGCAAAATCAGGAATTCCATCTCCCTGATTTTGTCGTTGGGATCTATAGGCCTTGGAGACACCATAGACTGGCGCCCAATGGCCATAAACTTTCTGACCAGGGCAGCTGCTTCATGTGAGGTTTCGAGGATATTTGAAAGGCATTTAACATCGGGACGTCCTTGCTCCATGTAGTCCATCAAGATCTCGCCGTATCCGATGATCACCTGCAGCATGTTGTTAAAGTCATGAGCAATCCCTCCGGCAAGAGTTCCCAAAGAAGCCAGCTTTTGAGACTGAAAGAGATGCTCTTGCATATCCTTTCTCTCTCGTTCGGCTTGCTTGAGCAAACTGATATCTGTGACCACACCCCTGAAACCAACTAATGAATCATTTGACCTGATGGGACCAACTTTGACCAGGAACTCACGGCCAGTTTTTCCTTTTCTCTCATGCCCCATGAATTCCTGCTCATAAAACAAACCTTTTTGGGCTGCTTTGATATAATCAATTAAATTTTTGTGTTCGTCCGGATCCGCCAGTCCTGGGAAGCTTGTCCCTATGATGTCTTCATCCTGGCAAGCTCCAATAACTTGTTTGAGCGTAGAGTTCGTAAAAGTTATATTAGCCTCTGAGTCAGCCTCAAAAATCCCTTGAGGTAGAAGTTCCACCAGTTCCCTAAATCTCTTCTCACTCTCCGAAAGCCTCTTTTCAGCCTCTTTTCTAAGACTTATATCTCTGAAGGACTCTATAATCTTCTTGCTGCCATCGTAGTCGGTGAATGATGCTGTAGCGCATTCTACCGGAAAGACCGTTCCATCTTTTTTTACATAATTCACTTCTGCGCTGGATTTACCTTCCCTCATTATTCTTTCGAGATGCTTTGGGATCCTGGGATCATTCAAATCAAGGAATCCAATTCTCCCAACCTTGCGAAGTTCTTCCTCCGATCTTCCCAAAGAAACGCAGGCAGACGCATTGGCTTTCAACACAGTCCCATCCGGTAATTCGAGAATAATACCAACGACACTATTGTCGAAAATAGAACGGAATGTCGCTTCGCTCTGGCGTAATTTTTTCCGGGCCTCCCCGAGCTCGGTCATGTCGGAGATTATCACTTTGAAATGGTGTTGGAAATTTCCGTCCATATCCAAAATTGGCGCAACTGTTAATTCGACTTCGAATGAGGTGGTATCCGCTCTTACAAGATGTAGTTCGGATATAATCTGGGACGGCTTGGTCTTGTTTATACAATATTTGTCCCTGTCATCTGGGGCAATGAAAATGGACAGGGGCTTTTTCAGGAGTGTTCCACGATACACACCTAACATTTTTGCGGCGGTCAGGTTTGCCTGAACAATCATTCCCTTGTCGTTGATAGTAAGGTATCCAACCGGGGAAAAGTCGTACAGATCAACAAAATCATCCCTGGATTTACTCAACTCCTGTTGCGTTTCCCTTAATTCCTGGTTCTGTAGCTCAAGTTCAATCTGGTGAATCTGAAGTTCATGAAGCAAAATTTGTAGTTGTTCTGGGGACATGCTGGACATATCATCCAGAGATGAGAATTTTTCCTCACGCTTGGATTCAGCACGAGACCTAAGATTGGCCGACGCTTCGGTTGTTGGAACTTTCTTTTGAGGCATTGTCAGCCTATATGTAACATGGTACTAATATTAGACATTAGGTATTAGATGCTTACATAATATTTAAATAGAGCCGAGAAATCAACATGAATGGAGCAATTTTCACTAGCAGTCGTGCTCTATGTATTCTAATTTTGGCGCTTACGATTTAGGGCATTCACCGAGCATAGCTATTTGACCAAATGGTCTCTGAGATTTCGGCTGACAAGTCGTCAGGAGTCCCCTCAGCAGCGGCACAATCATTTTCTTGATCCGGCTAAAATCAAAACAGCCCTCATACGTGAGCCCCAACTCTCAGTAAGTATAAGGCATGGTTACAGATTCTTTGTTGCGTCATAAAATGACAGTAAAAGCCGCATGAATCATCTTACGCGTGAGCCTCAATTTGAGTATGGAATCCGCTGTAGGTCCCGAGTCCGACACTGAATCTACACAGGTTGTAGCACGGTTCTCAGGCATTATGAACATTTCATTCAGTTGGTCTTAAGAGGCGTCAAGTGTAGTCTTGGTACCATGGCGCCAGCTTTAACCAGATAGCCATTGCTCATTGCGGCGAATTGCTGGCACGAACTGGCTCACCAACACCCAGAAAACCGGTGATATTGTCATCCTCCCCTAGTAACCCTATAAAACTGAAGGAGAGAACCATGATAGATTTATCAACACGGTTTATCTCGAATTCAGCCCTAACGGTCTTGTTCGGTGATTGAACGATCTCCGATATAATTCCCTGGATCTGGGATCTCGTTTGGGGCTCATCGGGCAGCAGAGTTCCAATCAAGAATGATCCTGCTATCTTAGACCCATCATAGCCTAGCAAAGTTTCTCCAAAATCATTGATTGATTTAATTCGACCGTCAGTGTCAACTTCAAGAAGGACATTTGTTACTAAACCAAGAATCTGGTGATTGAATTTCTGAACGATGTCATACTTTTTTAATGCTTTTTCACTTTCATGCTGCGCTCTTTTGAGATCGGTGATTTCAAAAAAAGTTATGACCACTCCGTCAATGACGTTTTCAATTGTCCTGTAAGGCAGGATTCGCATGGTATACCATCTGCCCTCCTTGGTTTGAACATCAATCTGTTTTGGAACAAGGTCGTTAAGAACTTCCTGAGCATCATCAACCACGTTCTCATATATTAGATTAGATACCAGGTGGGCCAGTGGGCGCCCCACATCGGATTGGATGAGGTTCACAAACTTGGTCACTTCAGGGGTGTACCTTTGAATATGAAGGTTGGTATCCAGGAATATTGTACCTATTTGCGTGCTTGCCAGAAGGTTACTGAGGTCACTGCTTGTTTTGGATAACTCATCAATTTTTTGTTGCAGTTCGGTGTTGACCGTCGTCAATTCTTCGTTCACAGACTGGAGTTCTTCCTTGGATGTTTCCAGCTCCTCATTGGTGCTCTGAAGCTCTTCATTCGAAGATTGGAGTTCCTCATTTGTGGATTTCAGCTCCTCGTTTGAAGTCTCCAGTTCCTCTATGGTTGTCTGTAAATACTCCTTGGCAGATCTGAGCTCGTGTTCAAGGGAATGAATACGGACATTCGAATTCGAAGCATGATCCTCTCCAACCGTAACGGAGTCGCTGTCAGAATTTTGTTGGTCGACTTCTTCAAAAAGAACAAGCATTAGTCCTTTCATTACGGCTGGCTCTTCGACTGGGACTACTACGAGATTTGTTAGCTGATCGGAGCCATTGCTCTTCACCAAAATCCTATCAATGCGAATTGTTCTCTTTTCGACTGTGGCCCTCCTGAGGGCAGAGGCCAATTCCAGCCTTAATCCCTCTCTAGCCATTTGGATGAGGTTCCAGCTTGCATCACCGGTAGCAGGTTCCAGATATTTGCCTGTTCTGCCGTGGACGTACACTACATCGCCCTTTTCATTTGCCAGAACACCAACGGGGCTGTATTGGTTGATTATGAGGCTTTCGATCAAATCTCTGTAACTTGATGCCGGACTAATCCTCCCCGTCTCCTTGTTTTCCATCTCAATCTTTCGACTTGGCGCTGACGGATAGAAATGAGTTCCTATTGATGGAGAAAAACCTAAATCGCCCCTGATTCGTCTGTAAACTTTGCCCTTCCTGTCCAATGTCTGAAAGTGGTGATGGAATTCGCCGACTGTTTCTGCTGTTCCTAGAAAAAGTATCCCTTCATCATTAAGCGCATAATGAAAGAGAGGTAATACTTTTTTCTGAAGCTCAGTCGTCAGGTAGATTAGTAGGTTTCGGCAGCTTATTAAATCGATCCTCGAAAACGGAGGATCAGCAATGACATTTTGCAACGCAAATACAACCGAGTCCCTAATTTCTTTATTTATCCTGAAAAATCCATCTTCCCGCCTGAAATAGTTCTCAAGATATTCATTGGGCACATCGACGGTGATGCTGGCGGGATAAGTTCCTGTTCTAGCAAATTCAATGGCATTGACATCAATGTCGGTTGCAAATATTTGGAATGGGATGTTTTTCTTGACCTTTTTTGACGCCTCTTTGCACAGAATGGCAATTGAATAGGCTTCTTCGCCTGTAGAACATCCCGGAATCCATATCCTCAAAGTCCGGTCTTCCGGAAGATTTTGGCATAAAGGTTCAATTCCCTTTTCCTGCAATGCCTTAAACGCTTCCTTATCTCTAAAGAAGCTGGTCACTCCGATCAGGAGTTCCTTGAACAGGGTGTTGGTTTCCCTGGGGTTATCCTGCATGTATTTGATATAATCCGCAAGCCTGGATATCTGGTTCACCGCCATCCTCTTATCAACACGACGCAGGATGGTGTTCCTCTTATAATAAGAAAAATCATGCCCCGCCTGAGCCCTCATTAGAATGAAAAGTTTTCCGAGCAAATCACTTTCCTTTACCGATGTAGGCATGGTAGAGGGCAGTATGAACGCCCGTTGTACGAACGCTATTAATTCGCCCGGCATCTTATCTGGAGAGAGCACATAATCCGCCAATCCCGTTGCAATGGCATGCCTGGGCATTCCGTCATATTTGGCAGTGTCAGGATCCTGAACCATTGCCATTCCACCATCGCCCTTGATCGCTCTCAGCCCCAGAGCGCCTTCAGTCCCAGTGCCAGACAACACTATGCAGATGGCTTTTTGCTGCAGGTCCTTGGCCAGAGAACGGAAAAAGAAATCTATTGGAACCCGTGGACCTGGTATCTCTCCTGACTCAAGCAGATGCAACTTTTTGCCGAGGATAGCCAAATAGCGGTTGGGTGGTATGACATAAACCTTATTGCGTTCTACCGTCATGCCGTCCTTGACCTCAATCACTTTCATTTTGGTGTAGCGTCCCAGCAGTTCGGTAAGTATGCTCTTGTGTGTAGGATCCAGATGCTGAACAATTACAAAAGCCATCCCGCTGTTGGGAGGCATGTTCGTGAAAAACTGTTCAAATGCCTCAAGACCACCTGCTGAGGCCCCTAGGCCGACTATAGGAAAATCGGCGTCTTCCTTGTCTCCTTTTTGTGAGTTAGGAAGTTCGGCGGAAACTTTCTTTAGCTGGTTTTTTCTAGAAGTCTTTGGAAGCTTGGGTGTGGCCATGCTTTATTGCTCCTTTCTAACTCACTGACTAAGCCGGGGCGGCAGGCGTCGTTTGATCGGGCAAACCATTCAGGTTACCCTGGCATTTTCATAAAGAATTGCGTTATACCCACACTAGACGACGCATCTGTACGGTTATTAAACTCATCTGTGTCGTATTCCTTAGCCACTGTGACGCGACCAAAAAACAGATCATCAAATCCTATCCGGTTGAAATCTTGTCGCCAATGCCTTCCTCTCAGACATCAGCTTGGAAGATTGTATCTTTTTATTTCAAATCGTTAAAGCGTTTTTGCTTGGTAGAAGCCTGGACCTGTTGCGAGAAAAGTCAAGAACACATGGCATTTTTGCCAACAAAAAAACCACTCCGAGCCGTTAATAACTAACATATCGGAATGGTCTCAATTTTTGTGGTGCCGAGGGACGGAATCGAACCATCGACACAAGGATTTTCAGTCCTCTGCTCTACCGGCTGAGCTACCTCGGCGCCATTCAGTGATATTAGTCTGTCTCAGAGCCCCTTGTCAATCAAATTCTAATTCCTGACTGAAGGCCTTGAGTCTTATCGATTCAAGAACCTGACTGTCGGAAAAGACCTTGAAGTCAAATGGTTACTGTTTGGATCAGGCGCCTCCCGATGATTGGACGTTTTTGGAAGAGGAGAGCTAGTTAATTGGTTCAGGATTTTTTGAGGTATTCGTGCGCAATGTTCCTCAGACCTTTATTTTGCAACATATGGAACGATCGCATCTTCCTTACGTGAGCCGGATTGAGAGATCCCAACGGGATGTAGATCACCCTTTTCCCCATCCTCTGAGCCAGTCTTTTCCATTTCTTCTCCGGCGCTTTTTTTGCGGCGTATACTATGCCGGATTTTTCAGAGTAAACGATACCGGCGACTAGTAGTTTTTCGTGCTTGGTGTCAATGAAATCAAAACCGGGATCTTTCCAAACATCATACATCCTCAAGGGTGGGTACGACATCAGGAAACCGCCATGTTCCAACCTGCTTATTCCGGATCCTACCAGGTTGGCGCCCGGTTCGGTTGAATAGAAAGCCATGTCGGATTCCTGGGAATGCTCACCGAGCCATGTCATGGTGAATGGATAACTCGTTCCATCAATATCTTCGTCAAAAATCACCACAACCGAGCCAAATTCCATGCCACCGTGTTCATGACTTTTCACGTATATTCTTTTTTCATAGAAGCGTCGTAAGGTTTCTCGAACATCCGGCCCGGCCCCCAAGTCAGAAACGAATGGCTCAACATCATTAAATGAAGCCTGCATAAGATGTCTTGCATGCTTCATCAAGGATTCTCCCCATCGTTCAATCTCTACATCCTCCGGTGGATAAGAACAAACATCCACTTCATTGGGGTCAACGGCTTCCCATGTCTTCTTGAGATGTTCCTTCCACTTAGAGCTCCTAACGGCTTTAAGCTTATATCTCTTGGAAGGTGAATGAAAAAAATTCCTAAGCTTTTTGTGGAGCTTGATTTTATGACCCTGAAACATGAATGAATCTTCATCAAGAATTGTTGAGAACGGGTCCTGAGGATCATTAGCCCATTTGTAATCGCAAATAAATTCATGAACATGATAGGCAAAGTCCTCATCCATAGCTGATCGAGCTGACGAGACCAGATGATATAGGTCTGGTAACAACATCTTCTTTGATGATAACCATTTCCTTAGAAAACGGCTCCAGGTGAGCCTAACGTAATCAGGCGTCTCCTGATGGCTGAAAGACTCAAAATATTTGATGGAAGCCCCCATCAAGTTTATTATAAGATCATGCCGGTTGGGAATTTCAACGCTTTCCCCACTTTCTCTAGCCTCTTCATAAGCTTGCAGGATTTTCGGAATCTCTGAGAAACCTTTTTTAAGTGATTCCGGATGCAGGGAGTTGGCCAGGGCTCTTTTCACCCCCGTCTTCATCAACGGTAATGCCTGAGGCTCCTGAAATAAACTGAACACGGCCTTGATGCTGGATAATTCCCCCACATAAAGCACTTGATCAAATTTCTTGGCGCCCTCTCTCAAACGGGAAGCCATGAAGATGTTTCTGGGATTTTCTGCCTGGGACTTGTAGTCCATATCCAAGGAACGAGTGAGCTCCAGATAAGTCTTCTGACCGATCAGATCAACTACGAAAGGTTCGGAAACATCCCGGTCTACAGTGGGCAATCGAAAAGGAGTTGGGTCAACGAACCAAACTGGTGTTCCAAGCTCCAATCCCGATCTTATTGCTTCAATGACCCCATCTGAGCCTTCAACAATCCACACTCCGTTCTCATCCTCTGATGTCTGAAATATGATCACAGAATGATAGGGTAACTTGCGAACAGACGTGAGAATCTGGTCTCTCAGGGAATTGGGGGCTTGAACACATATCAGATCCGGCCGGTTCTCAAGAATATATTTTCTCGTTTGGACGGCAAATTCGATTGAATACGGACTGCACCCAAGAAAAGTCACATTTTCTGATTTGACTACATCAAACCATCGATGGCCCATTAAATGTGACACTTGCGTCTCCTACGATTTGGCTGACAGACTGAATCAGAGCTTGTCTTTGAGATACACCTGGATTGAACTTGAACAGTCTATGGGCGTATCGAGCTATGTTCAACCCGTCTCTTACACTCAACTCATCATCGCGGCTATGCGACTTCTGAAGCAAATCTACAACAGCCTGCAAAAGATCATCCGAGGGCGAGCGTAACTTGGTTCTCAATATCCTGTATTCTTCTTCTCGCGTCGGATAGTCCATCTGAATTCCCGGCTGAAGACGCGAAAAAATGTATTCCGGAACCTCAAATGTTGAAGCGTCCTCATTCATTGTCACGCATATCCGGAATTGCTCAGAGGCCTTGATTTGAACTCCGGCGACTATGGAATAGACGGACCTTCTCATGTCAAGCAGCGGCGCCAACGACGCCCAACTCTTTTCGCTCATTCTGTTGCCTTCATCAAGAAGACAAATTGCGCCTCTGACCATCGCGCTCACAAGCGGAGAAGCCACGTATCTTATTTTACCCTCATCGGCAATTACAGGCGAAATTATTAAGTCCTCCGGTTTGGTATCAACAGCGCATTGAAATATGTATAGATCTTGCTCGCGAATCTTTGCGGCCGTAATCGCTAATGAAGTCTTGCCCACCCCCGGTTTGCCCAATATCCTCGGTTGCATTGGTGGGTCGTCATCCTCGTCGGACCACGCGGCCAGCAATTGATTCAGTGGTTCCTCCATTCCAACCCATTGAATGTCAAAATGTGGTGGGCTCATGAGATGAATTTCCACCCCATCCACAATTATTGTATTCTTCTCTTGCGTCATTGTTACTTCACTTCCTAAGCGCATGCTCGGCATTAAATATGTCAGTGTTTAAGTATGTCACTATATCAGTTTTTCAAAAACCAAATTGGATAACAGCCGCCCCCTGTCCGTTAGTCGTAAAAAACCATCACCAAATTCGAACAACCCCGCAGCCTGCAAGGACCTTAATCGATTCGCGATAAAACCCCTCACATCGATTGAATAACGCTCGGTCAAACTTATTAGATCAACTCCTTGATTTAAACGCAACCCCATGATCAAAGCTTCGGTCATTCGTGTGTAAGGATCCAGTCTTAATTGTGTCTTCCACGGGAATTCATCCTGAGCTGTTTTCCTGCAATAATCCTCAATTGCCGCTTCATTGGAATAACGTATGTCTTCGAGCCTCCCGTGAGCGCCTGAACCAATTCCTAGATAAAATCCATCAGTCCAATATTTCATGTTATGAATGGAGCGCTTTCCAGGTTTACAAAAATTGGAAATCTCATATTGTTGGAAGCCGTTTTGGTTCATCTTATTACAAACCAGTTCGTACATGTCCGCGCTGAGATCCTCATCAAGGGGCTCAAATTCACCTGACCCAAAGCTTTCCGATATCGCTGCTCCCTCTTTAATCTCTAATAGGTAAACTGACACATGCGCAGGCTCGCACCGCAAAACGCCATCAATACTGTAACTTATGGTATTAACGGTTTGTGTCGCGTAGCCAACCAGTAAGTCCATCGAGATGTTTTCGAAACCTGCCTCCTTGAGGTCTCTGACTGCTCTAAGCGTGTCCTTGCTGTTATGTAGGCGCCTCATGACTGCGAGTTCGGAATCAATCAATGATTGAACCCCGAGACTTACTCGATTTATGCCAGCTTTCCCCCAACGTCTGGCCTTCGCAAGATCGAAGGTATTCGGATTCGCTTCGATAGTTATTTCGGCTTCGGGAGACACGGAAAAATGTCGCGTGATGGTTTCTAGCACAGATTCCCATGCCTCAGGCTCTATGAGCGACGGCGTTCCACCTCCCAGGTAGATAGAATCATAAGCCTTTTGAGCATTTGCCGAGCCCTTCCCGTAAAGCCTACTCCACATTTTAATCTCTGAAATAATCAGTCCAATGTAATTCCTTGCGACTTCCCGGTCATATAAGAAACTGACGAATGAGCAGTAGGCGCAACGCTGAACACAAAAAGGAAAATGAATGTATATTCCAGCGTGGGATTCATTTTCCTGAGTGATTGTTTCTTCGGATGTCATATCGGAATAGTAGAATGGAGCGGCCAACGTTAGGTGAGAGAATTTCCTTTGGCTGGGGGACGAGGATTCGAACCTCGGTTAACGG
>JBFXII010000003.1:0-22526 GCA_050176095.1 Desulfomonilaceae bacterium | reverse complement strand
GACTGAGGGTTGCTCTCCACCAATGATGACGGTCCGAAGTGTTTCAGGTAGAAGGATGGATTTTTCTTCCAGGGCAGTTGTAAGCTGATGCCAGAAAGCTGTAGGCAAATCCAGGATGGTTATTTGGGAATCGGACCATTCTCCGGCTAGAGTCGATATTGACTGTAATTCGGTCTGGGATTTCAACACAAGTGTAGCTCCAGAGCATAGTGCGCAGAAAATTTCTTCGACACTTGCGTCAAAACTAGGGGAAGCGAATTGTTGAATTCTGTCGGATGCGCTAAATCCATAAAGTTTTACTGCTGATTTTACAAAGGCCGATAGCGCTCCATGTTCTATTATTACACCTTTTGGGGCTCCGGTAGAACCCGACGTGTAGATAACATAAGCTGCATTTGATCCGGTTGGTTTTTCAATAATGTTGTCTGAAGAGAACTGGCTAAAGTTATCCCAATCTCTGTCCAGGCAAATGATTTCAGGCTTATTTGATAAAGTTGAATTTTCAATTAGACTTTGAACGGTTTCTTCATTGGCTTGGTCAGTTATCACCAAAGGAGCCTGAGTGTCCCTGAGGATAGATTCAATTCGCTTTTGTGGATACTTTGAATCGAGGGGAACGTAGGCTGCTTGAGATTTTAAAATTCCCAGAATCCCTATAATCATGAATCTAAACGGTTCAAGTAATATGGCCACACAAGTTTCGGGTCCGACTCCTCGACTTTTTAAGCCTCTTGCTAGTTGATTCGACTTGCGATTTAAATCGCTGTAGGATAGTTCTACTGGAATGTGCGAATCCCCGTGAAGATCAAGCGCCGCCGTCTTTGAGTCAAATGTCCCAGCGACATCTTCAAAAATATCGACAACTGTTTTTTCACAAATGTCTACGAGCGGAATGTCCCCACTCCAATCGGCTAGAAGTGTTTTCCTTTCGTCCTCGCCAAGAATTTCAAGTTCGGATAGTCTGCATTGTGGATTCAAACAGGCTTGTTTGAGCAAGTTTCTGAAGTGTTCAAGCATCCTGGATATTGTGGATTCCTTGAAAAGATCGATACTGTATTCGAAAACTATCTTAAGTTGATCACCGATTTCATACATCCAGAGGGTCATGTCGAAATTAGATCGGAAAGTTTCCAGTTCGACCGGCGCACACCTCAGGTTTGGCAGTTCGAGGGCAGGAAGGGGAATATTCTGAAGAACCATCATAACCTGAAATATTGGAGTTCGAGACAAGCTTCTTTCAGGTTTGATCTCTTCGAGCAATCTTTCAAACGGCGGATCTTGATTTGCAAAAGCTCCTAGGGAGTTGTCTCTTACCCTGACGATGAGATCTGCAATCGTGGGATCGTCGTGAATTTCAGTTCTTATTGCCACAGTGTTGACAAAGAAACCAACTATATTCTCAATTTCCTGTCTATTACGATTAGCCACAAATGTGCCTATGCAAAGATCGGGTTGTGAGGTGTACCGGTGCAGTAAGGCTTTAAGCCCGGCAAGTAAAACCATAAAAAGAGTCGTGTTTTCTTTGGCTCCTACTCTTTTGAGCTGTTTGACTAAATCAGCGTCGAACACAATGGTCTGACTCGATCCTCGATAGCTTTGAATAGCGGGACGAGGGAAATCAGTCGGTAGTTCAAGAGGATCGGGGATGGTTTTGAATTTTTGTTTCCAATATGAGAGTTGAGCATTGCAAGCATCAGTCTCCATCCACTCCGTTTGAGCTAGAGCATAGTCTCTGTATTCAAATGGTTGAGTCGGAAGTGAAATAGGTTTTTCCGAAACTATTGCGGAATATAAACTCATCAGGTCTTTGACTATAATCCCCATGGACCAACCATCAGAGATGATGTGGTGGATGGTGAACACGAGAATATGTTCTTCACTGTCGAGTTTGATGAGAATGAATCGGAATAGAGGCCCTTTACTGAGATCAAACCCTCGATGAATTTCTTTATTATAAAGCGCGCGAGCTTCAGACGCTCTTTCGGATACCGGTATGCCGGAAACGTCAAGAAGTTCTATTGAAAATTTTTCGAGTGGATTAATGATTTGGACTGGATGCGGTTCTCTTTTCTCGAATGTTGTTCTTAGACTTTGGTGACGTTGGGCAATTAGATTTAGGCTTTGATTGAGGGCATTTACGTCTAGCGGACCTAGCAATTTGTAACACAAGCAGATATTGTATGCGGGAGTATTAGGTTCAAGCTGATCCAGATACCAGATTCTCATTTGGGAATACGAAATAGGATACTCAGTTAATTGAGGGCTGCATTTCAGGGGAATACTGGATGATTCAGCCTGTGTTGAGGCCAAGGACTGAACGGTTTTTGACAGTCGCCGTATTGTAGGCGCCTGAAAAATATCCTGCAAGCAAATGGCTATGCAAAATTCATCCCTGATTCGGGAGACAAGTTGAGCCGCGAGCAGGGAATGTCCACCAAGTTCAAAAAAATTGTCTGAAACTCCTACGGATTCGATTTTAAGCAAATCCCTGAAAAAACCCAGCAATGTTGATTCTGTTTGATTGGCGGGTTTCTGGAATTCATCGTCGGACGAATGAATCACATGTTCTGCCTGGGGAATTGGCAAGGCGGCCCTGTCGGTCTTGCCGTTGGGGGTGGAGGGTATAGTATCAATAGCTATGAAGGCCGATGGAATCATATAGTCCGGCAGATACTTTTTCAGGTGGTCTCTGATTGAACGTATGGGAAGTGATTGTCCTTCTCGGCAGACAAAGTAAGCCACAAGAATTTGTCTTCCAGGTTCGTCTTCTCGCAGAATCACCACGGTCTCTCTTATAGGCTGGAGTCTACGGATCAATGTTTCAATTTCTCCGAGTTCGACTCTGAAACCTCTTATTTTTACCTGAAAATCTCTACGACCTAGAAATTCAAGGTCACCATCGTCGAGAAGCCGAACAAGATCTCCTGTTTTGTAAAGTCGGGCCTGCGGATCTTGCGAAAGGTGGTCTTTCAGGAAACGGGCCTGGGTGAGATCAGGTCTGTTGAGATATTCGCGAGCCAAACCGACTCCACCGATGAACAACTCGCCAGTTTCTCCTGGTGGAACGACATTTCCGTCTTCGTCCAAAATTCTTAGTATGGTGTTTTGGACCGGTTTGCCTATTGGGGTGTTTTCATGAATGGCGTTGGCTTGGTTGATTGAATAAAGCGTGGCGCAGATGGTCGTTTCGGTAGGTCCGTACCCGTTGATGATGTGAATTGAAGGCACGGCATTATCGATGGCCAACAGGGTTTTTTCCGGAATTGGCTCTACCCCTACAAGTAAACGCCTCAAGGGACTTTTGTCCGGATTTTTTCGGGTCCAGATTTCCAGATCAGAAACCATGAATGGCGGTAAGTATGCGCTGGTGACATTATTGTTATAGAGCCATTCCATCAAATCAGAGCCGTCAGGTCTAACTGAATCGGGAACAACGATTAGAGTTGCTCCTTCGGTCAGAGGAGAAAAGATTTCGTAAACCGAGACGTCGAAGTTAAGGCTTGTCCACCAGCTGCAGATGTCACCATGCCCAATGGGTTGACGGTCCTGAAAATCCAACAAGAGATTCAAGACAGACCCATGATAGCAACAAACTCCTTTAGGTTTTCCGGTAGAGCCTGATGTGAAGATCACGTATGCAAGAGATTCAGGGCCCACGTTTTTTAGTACAGGAGGCCTGTAGTTTTTAGAATGAACCGTGTCCTCTACGCATAATGTAAAAAGGTCGTGATCACGGAAGATATGCTTAAAGCCGGATGTTGTTACTACAACTGAGGCTTGAATGTCCAATAACATGTCATTGATGCGATCTTTAGGATATGTGGGATCGAGAGGAACGTATGCGCATCCGGCTTTTAATATTCCGATCAAGCCAACGATGAGTTGGGCTGATCTTTCCATACAAATGCCCACGAAGGCCTTCTGGCCGTCGGTATGTTCAACGATCCTGTGAGCGATGGCATTGGAAAAGTCTTCGACATCTTTGTAGGTATATTCTTCGGTTTCGGATATAATGGCAATGGAATCGGGGTGTTTGTCCGCCTGTTCGGAAAATCTGACATGAAGGCAGGACTTCCAGCCATTGTCTACGGTTGGACCTTGAAGGCCGTTATCCTTGTCGTAAGTATCGTAGAGGCTTGGTTTTTCTGGTGATCTCATTTCGTTCCGTGACATCGGACCTCCCGCAACCACTTTGGCTATGAATCGGAAATCCCAAAAATATCCCACCAATCAATCATTAGTGCTAAGCAAGTTTGACGTCCATGTATGGCGCGTACTCTTGCCTTCAATGCAACCCGTAGTCAAGGACCTTCAAAGGTTCCTCACTGATGAAGAGACAAAATTTCACAGGAAATTGAAGATTCAGAAACAAGCAACCCAATATATTCTAAGAAAAGCAATAACCAAATTATTATTATCCCAATATAGCAAATTGGCGCCGGATAAAGTCAAAATTTTTGTCACGAGTTTTGGAAAACCATCCTTGATGCTCAGCGAAAATATTCCCAAACTTGAGTACAATGTGTCTCACTCCGGTGAGTGGCTGTTGCTGATTTTCAGTGCTGAACAATCCGTAGGTGTCGATGTGGAGGTCTTGAAAAATGATTTTCCAGCAATTGATATCGCAACAAGATTCTTTACTTGTGGAGAATCTCGAGCTCTGATGGAATGCGGCGAGCCTCAGTTAGTACAGTCTTTTTTTAAAATTTGGGTCCGTAAGGAAGCTTATCTGAAAGCTGTTGGAAAAGGCCTTTATGAGCCATTAAACAGTTTTGAAGTCCCGATGGCGTCATTGCAATCATCTGTTTTGAGGGCAGGCGCTGCACATGAGTTCATAGGGGATATTGAAGGGAAGTGGTTTTTTTATGATTTACGGATTGACAGTCAGCACGTCGGATGTTTTGTTTCAGGTTTCCGCCCCCACAACATCAAGGTAATTGACTTGCTGTTTCCTGAGCAACTCAATATTCCATATCGCACATCTTTGGGGCAATAATGAGGAAACGATATCCAACAAGCAAATCGTATCTCAATTCAAGTCTCGAAATAAATCGTTAAACGATGGTATTGGTATTAGGGCCTCGAAACTGATTTTAACCAGTTCGAATAGGCGCTGTGTTAGAAACGTTAGCCCGTGATCTGACGAAACAACAGTGACAGGCCGGTCAATATGGCCACAATAAACAAAAAGCCGATAAGGGAATGCCGGTTTTGTTCAGGCGAGTTTGCCTTTAGCCACGCCGCAAGAATGCTGTTGAGAAATGGCATAACGATCCACTGTAAAATGCTGACCGTGATGATGTTGGAAAATAGCATTGCCAGAGAAAACCCCAGGGTCGTGGTATATGATCCCGACAGTATTTCCAGAATCATTACAGTGGGATAAAGTCCAAGAAGCACGGTGAGCGCGATTTTCCAAGAGGGCAGGGAAAACTGATCTTGATTAGCCATGACCGACCTAAACCATGCGCCAAATCCTTCTGGGAGGACTTTCAGATCGAAATCACCGATGCTTGCCCGAAGCTTTTCCAACCACCGAGCCCTTACGTTCGACTCAAGCCATGAGCGAAGGGAGTTGTCATCCTCGAAATGGAGCGCCACGACCCAATCATTATGCGAATTGTCCACAGGTGGGTAAATATCGGCTCCCAAGTAGCCGGGGAAGGTCTCGGCAGCTCGATTGACATCTTTTTGCCACTGTTCAAACCAAATTTTTTTGGAGGGTGGGATCCTCTGAATTATGACTGCAGATGCCCGAGATGTTCGAACTTCCAAGATTTAAGTCCTTGTTTTATATTGCAAAAAAACCGACCTGTTATTGAAGAGGCGCCTATCGGTTGGCTGGAAGAACTTAGCAAAGACAAAGTTTATTGTCCCGGCCACTCCATTATCGGTACTGCGCTTACGCTATTCTTTGGGCTGCCCTCGATAATTCGGTCACTGTAGGTCACATAAACCAAGACGTTACGTTTGCGGTCGAAGAATCTGACCACATGAAGTTTTTTGAAAAGAAAGCTACGTTGCTCTTCAAAGACGGATTCACCGTCTTTAAGTTCACCCAGAATTTTGATCGGGCCAACTTGCCGGCATGCGATGCTAGCGTCACTCGTGTCCTCGGCTACACCTAGTTGACCTTTAACGCCCCCGGTTTCCGCCCGAGCGATATAACATACGACTCCCTGAACTTTTGGATCTTCAAAACTATCGATCACAATTTTGTCATTCGGCCCAAGCCATCTGAATTTGGTGCTTACAGCCCCGGTGGTTCCCCTGTCGGGGCGACTCAAGATCCACCACCCAGAAAAGACAATAATAAGTAAGACAACCCCCCCAACAATGACGCCTATCTTTTTCATATTGATTCCAATCTCTCAAAAATGAACGCTAACAATCGTTTATTTTCATGCCACATCGCTAAGGCAATACAATTTTCATTTGATAGAATCTATTTTGACTTTTTCCCGATGGAAAAGGCTTTGCCAAGATATTGACCTATTCCATAGTAGCCGCGACCGTAATCCGGAGCCCAAAGAAAAGGCTTGATCCTGTCAATCTCTGGCCCCTTTTCTCCAATAACCGTCTCGTCAGCCTTGATATCCAAAATTTCTCCTATGAACTGTGTATGGAGCCCTATCTTGTGAGTTTGAATTACCTTGCATTCTATTACCAGTGGAAATTCCTTAACGTAAGGAGCGTTCACAAGTTCGCTTTTCACAGGAGTCAGCCCTGTTTCGAGAAATTTATCAGTATCCTTTCCTGAAGCTATGCCGATGAAATCAGCTTCCTTAACGTATTTCTCAGAAGGAATACTAATGGTGAAAGCTTTGTTTTCAACGAGACCTGCGTAAGTGTGAGTGGCCTCTCTGACTGATATTGTGACACACGGCGGTGTCGAGCAACAAATTCCGCCCCAAGCCACGGTCATGACATTAGGCTTTCCATCTTTGCCGTAGGTTCCAACTATGAGGACGGGCGTTGGGTAAAGTATCGTTTTAGCTCCAACTGATTTTTTCATGACAATCCTCCTTTGACGTAAAAGTAAATAGCCGTTTAAGGTTGGTTGCATCCCTATTCTGTCAACTTGGCCAAAAAATGCAACAATATTAGTGCGGTTTGATGTTATGTTTATTGATGGGGTAAGCGCTAAGGCCGTGTTAGGAGCCTGAATTATTCGCTCGAGAAAAATAGATTGCGTCACCTTTGTGACCATTCAGGAATTGGAAACACATAAGGCTTTGTAGCGACATTCTTGGGCCAGACTAATTCAAGGACCCCATTCTGCCATTGCGCAAGATATGTGGGGAGAACGTTCTGCTGTTTCTTTCTACCGTATGAATTGAATTTGACGGGACCAAATGCAGTCATCATTTCTGTGGCGCCCAAGGCTTCTCTCAATTCTTCGGGGTCGATTTTAGTCGTCCTGGCTAATGCATTGGCCAAAACGAAAAGGGACGCATAGGCTTGCGCTCCATGATAGGCTGTTGGTGAATCAAATCTCTCTGAATAGTTTTCGAAATATTCTTTAGCTCCAGGAAACAGCAGATTTGGCGACCAAAGTTCGATAGAGAAGACAAATTCAGCTGCCGATCCAGCTTGAGTGGCGAACTGAGGAATATTGAAACCAGCTGCGCAGCCGACGAAGAGTTTTGCGTTAAAATCATGTTCTTGAGCTTGTCTCATTAGCGTTGCAGCGTCCTGAGCGTATGAGAGCATGTAGACCATGTCAACTTTTGCAAGTTTGGCTTTTGTAATAATGGGGGCGAAGTCCAGAGATCCTGTATCGTATGGCTCCCGGACCAACACTTTGATGCCAGCCTTGTCGCATTGCCCTGAGAAGTTTTTTGCTCCTGATTCCCCGAAGAGAGTGTTCTCATAAATTATTGCTACTGACGCTGGTTTTACAACTTCCGACAGAAATGATTTCAGAGCGTTGTTGTATTCACTGCTCGGCGGATTGAGCCGGAAAATGTAATTCCATCCCTGTTCAGTAATTTCATCAGCTGAAGAAGTTGTGACGAGAAATGGGGTTTTTAGTTTTTCAGCCGATTCACATTCTGCGTAGGTTACTGTAGAGGAATAACCTCCTGTCAATGCAATGACTTGATCCTGTGTGATGAGCTTTTCCGTGACAGTCCTGCCAATATCGGGCTTTCCCTCGTCATCTTCAAAAAGCAACTGTATGGGGCTGCCGTTTATGCCGCCGGAGTGATTGATTTCGTCCGCGCCCATGACAAATGAATTCTTCTGAATCATGCCAAAAACCGCTTTGTCTCCTGTCAGCGGGAGGACTACTCCTATTTTAATAGGGGGTTTATCGCAAAAAGAAATATCTGGGAATAGTCCAAGAACTAAAAGTAATATCAACAAGCTGATGGCTGTCTTTTTCATGTCACACCATTGACGCTGAACGAACTAAGGCAGGATACTTAAGGAATTTCTATCTATTAGTAACTGCGCACATATTCCGTGTCAAGCGCAATAAGCGTTTCAAATAGCCCACGAAACTCTTGTCAGAAAAATGCCTCATCAAAAACTCTATTTAGCCTGAGATAGTTTCAACCACAGGAGTTTGGAGCCAGAATTCCATAGCGCTACTGATTGATCTGTGAGTTCCCCGTCACAGCTAACTTGAAGGCGCTATTAGAGAGGTCATATAAAGTTACGCAAAGGAAAATAGCTGCAGAAAATCTAATGGTTTCAAAAAACAAGAGTTTTCTGAATGAGATAAAGTTCTGTGAATTATGAGTGTGAAAAGACAAGGATGTTCTATATAATGAGATCTTGCAACGCGTTAAAACTATTTACATATACGAGTATATTTTTGAGGCGGGAATTTAACGTCATTTAATTTTTTTGATCCACTGTTGAAAGGCGCCAATAAAAAGCTATGAAAAGTCCAATCAGTGATTCAACGCAAACGACTGACAAAAAGTTTGAAGTGAGAATACTTAGACCTGAAGACGCCGATGGCGTGATAAGTCTTTTCAGGTCTGTACATGGAGAGGATTATCCCATCAAATTATTCTATGATCGTGATCGACTTGTTGAAGCTAACGAGCAAGGTGATTATCGCAGTGTAATTGCGAGGACTACGGCAGGAAAGATAATCGGCATACACAATCTTTTTCGTTCAGCGCCGAGTTCGGACGTTTATGAGTGGGGAGTAGGGTTAGTAGACAAGGGATGGCGAGGAGAAGGGGTCTCTTCGAAGATTCAAAAGTTTATAAATGAAAAACTCGTTCCCAAATTGGATGCGCACACCATTTTTGGTGAACCTGTCACAAACCATGTTTTGATGCAAAAAGCCGGAGAGGATTACGGTTTCACGGTTACCGCCCTGGAAGTTGGTCTTATGCCTGGTGAGGCCTACTCTGGTGAGGGCGTGACAACCAGCAGGGTAAGCGCCTGCCTTTTCTTCAAATTGAAGAGAGTCATTTCCCAGAAAATTTATCTACCTGCGCCGTACCAAGACATTCTACGGACAATTTACGAAGGTTTCTCAGATGGCAGGGAATTTTACGAATCGACTGCCAGGATACCTTTGGAGATTCATACCGAATCGAAGATGGATATTTTTGATTTTGCTCAGGTAGCCAGAATAGCTCTCTATGAGATTGGAATCGATTTTGAGCAGAAGATTATGGAGCTTGAGTCAGAAGCATTGAAACAGGGTTGCGTGGTCATTCAGGCATGGATAAAACTCACATGTCCCTGGATAGCCGAAGCCGTGAGGGTCTTAAGAGAAAAAGGATTTTTCTTTGGAGGAATTTTGCCACAGTGGTTTGATGATGATGGTTTTTTCATGCAGAAGATCATGTTTGAGCCTGATTTTGAATCAATGCGCTTATATTCTTACAAAACTCGAATGATATGGGATTATGTGCGGGCAGATTTCCTAAGCCAGAGAAATAGTTAGCTCTGGTGTTTGATGAGCTTATATGGGTATTGCGGTGTCTGGAATTGTGATGCTTTTGGGCTGGTCGATGGTGATTATTTTCGCGGACATTGCTGCTGGGTGTCGCAACTGAGTAAGCAATTTATAAGCGGCTAGCCCCAATCTGGGTCCAGCCGCCCTGGCGAGGATGACCGGTCATTCAATGGAATTACTTTTTTTAACCGGTCGTAATAGCAATTTTTCGAGGAACAGCCTTCGGAATCTTGGGTAAGGTCACTTTGAGGACCCCGTTTACAAGGGCAGCGGCAATCCTGTCGGTGTCTACAGAGTCGGTAATGCGGAAGCTTCTGAAATAGCTTCCCTTCCTGTACTCAGAGAGTAAAGGCTCTCCAACCTGGGGATCGTCAATAACTTTTCCTTCAATCGAAAGCGTTCCTTCTTTTAGCTCGATATCAACACCGTCTGATTTTACGCCGGGCATATCGGCAAATATCATAAGTTCCTCGTCTGTCTCACAAATGTCTACTGCAGGAGTAAAGTAGACGCCCTGCCGGATGAATTCCCCACCTTGTTCGGCTACTTCTTTTTTCTCTGTGACTTGGAGTTCTTTGTCAGACATTTTTCCCTCCTGGCTATCTCAGTTTCTTTACTCTGTTGTTACAGTTATTTGTTTTGGCTGCGCAGTCTTTTCAATTGGCAGACTAATTGTGAGAACTCCCTCTGCATAACGGGCCTTAACTTCATCGGCCTCAACTCTCGTGGGAAGAGTAAGGCTCCGCTGAAAAGTCCCAGCAACCCTTTCCTTCCGATGATAACTTACACCTTCACCGAGATTTTCAGGTTTTCTTTCTCCTCTAACAGTCAAAGTGTCGCCTTCGACCTTGATTTCGAGGTCTTCGAGCATAATGCCTGGGATCTCGGCTGTGACAACATAGGAGTCATCCACCTTGGCAACGTTTATAGCGGGGAAGATCCGGGCTGCGCTGAGCCAAGGTTCGAAAGGAGCTCTGTTTGAAACATCCAATCGACGAACCAGATCGTCAAGGTTCCTCTGTATTCGATTGAATTCAAACCAAATAGGATCTCTTCCTGTGCCCCAATAAAACATCTTAAAGCCCTCCTGTTTCATCAGTTTTTCGAGGTTAATTGTTACCGAGGATACAGTTTCAATTTCCTCATACTCGTCATGAAATTGACATTCCCACGAAATGTCTGTCTGTGAATCCATCTAGTCCGAACATTTTCAAAGTTTCTTCATAGAATCACCCAAAAATATTTACGAGTAAGTCATCAACTCTAATAATGTTAAAGTAACTTCAAATAATACACGAATGAGTCTTAACTCTTAGAGTTAATTTTTTGATAATCATTCACTAAAAAATGTCAAGTGGGGGTGTTGGATTGCTCCGATAAATTTTGAACATTGCGCCCAATGGAAAAATACGATTGAAACCTCGTCTTTTTTTGTCATCAGGTTTTACTAAATCAGTTCCGTTGACACGGAGAGTTCTTATTGCTAAGCTCGAGTGGAGTGATGGTATATAACCAAAGATTCGAAAGATTCTGAGAGATGATGAGACTCCTCATAGCATTTTTGATTCCGATGGTGGGCTTGTATGTCGACTTGCAGGGTGAGGAGTTCGAGAAATTGATTTCCTGCTTTCTGGATGAAAGATCCATTTTCAATTCCATATTGGGTTGGAGATTTACAGCGATCTGCGGGGCGCTGTGTTCTATTGTTTCATGTATACATAGCGGATTTTTTGTTCAACTTTTCTTTACGCGAAACGTGATAGTATTTTTCCCTCACAAAAAAGCCCTCAGTTTTTCCACATCTGTGGTGTCAGATTTCGATCGTTTTAGCAGGCTTAGCAGCCTGATAAATCAGGCAACTTTTATTTCTCTTGCTCCAAGAGAACTTTCCTCAAGAAACAATTTTTGATTCGTTAGTGTTGAATTAACGGCTGAAGGTTAAGCCACAGGTTTTTTGTTTGAATATTCGATGCGCCAGATTTGTGCGCCTGATTAAAGAGAGGTTCAAATATGCTTGGAGTACAAGAGCTTATTGTCATACTGTTGATTGTTGTCATGATCTTTGGCGCCAAGAGGATTCCGGAGATTATGAGTGGTCTTGGCAAAGGTATAAAAAGTTTTAAACAGGCAGTGGATGGTCAGGATGAGGATCATAGTACTAATGAAAGTTCCATACGTTCAAGTTCAATAAGCCCCAAGGAAGTAAAGAGCGATTCCCATAGTTCAGTCTGAGGCATGACAGCGCTTTATTTTTAAAAGGAACAATATTTCGGAGTAAAAAAAATGATTTTTCAATCAAGCCCGTCGCATAGTTTAACTCTGCGTCTTCGTTTTGCGAGGCGCCCTGGGGCGTTAGCCAGAGTAGCGTCGACTATTGGTGAAAACGAAGCCCTTATTGGTTCAATTCCAATTGTCAAGATTGAGCGAGACTTAGTCACCAGGGATTTTGACATCTACACGTCGGATGATGGCCATGAGCGGAGAATCATTGAAGCGATCAAGGCGCTTCCTGATGTGGAACTGCTAAAGGTGACCGACCGTACGTTTCAGTATCATGAGGGCGGTAAGATAGAGATTACTCCGACAAAGCGACTGTCACGGCGTGAAGAACTTTCCATGGCCTACACTCCTGGAGTAGGGAGGGTAGCCAGTTCGGTAGCGAAGAACCCTGAGGAGGCTTACACATACACTCTCAAGGGTTCGACGGTGGCGATTGTTTCCGATGGGACTGCGGTCCTGGGTTTGGGTGATATAGGGCCTTTGGGCGCGCTGCCTGTCATGGAAGGCAAGTCTATGTTGTTCAAGGAATTTGCGGGGATCAACGCTTTTCCAATTTGCCTGAACGTCCATAGCGTTGATGAAATAGTAGCTGCCGTTAAGGCTATCAGTCCTGTGTTTGCGGCTGTAAATCTTGAAGACATATCAGCTCCGAGGTGTTTTGAGGTGGAAAGACGGCTTACCGAAGAGCTTGACATTCCGGTATTTCATGATGATCAGCATGGCACATCGATTGCCGTATTGGCGGCGTTAAGAAACGCGTTGAAGCGTGTAAACAAGAGGCTAGGTGACACAAGGATAGTGGTTTCAGGGATAGGCGCCGCTGGGGTAGCGTGCATAAATATGCTTATGGAGGCCGGGGCGAGAGACATTGTTTGCTGTGATACTGCCGGAGCTCTCTACGCTGGCCGTCAGGAGAACATGAATCCTGTGAAGGAGCAGGTATCCCGTTTAACCAATCCAGAGGGAATCCAGGGTTCTCTTCTTGATTGCCTTACGGGCGCAGATGTATTTATAGGGGTTTCATCGGGCGACTTGCTCCAACCGAAGGACTTGGCTGTGATGGCTCCAAACTCGATAGTCTTTGCTTTGTCTAACCCGACGCCGGAAGTTAATCCTTGGGAGGCACTGGACTATGCGCAAATAGTCGCAACCGGAAGGAGCGATTTTCCGAATCAAATCAACAACGCTCTTGTTTTTCCGGGTGTTTTCCGGGGTGTTCTCGATGTTAGAGCCAGAAGGATCACCAGAGAAATGAGACTATCAGCGGCAGCGGCTATAGCTTCCCTAATTCCTGATGACGAGTTGGCGGACCAGAACATCATTCCAGGGATTTTCAACAAAAATGTTTGTTCCGCTGTAGCTGTAGCAGTTGCGAATGCGGCGGCTTTCAGTGGTGGGCTGTAAGTTAGTGTCTACATTAACGCTTGATAGGGAAGAAGAATTGAAACATCCGGGCGCCCGTGGTTACCCGAAGGATTTGTTGGTAGTTGTCGGGCGCCAATTACCTTTTTCAGTCAGGCTAGACGTCGGACACTTAAAATACGCCAAATTGTTTGCCGAATTAACCTATGTTTCATGCAGATCATGATTGCTTCGCATTTCCTTGCAGTGGCGGAAAGCGTATGAAGAAACTGATCAACAGGCCAAGAACTGGAAACAGCATGATTGATTTAAGCGCTGTTGGGACTCCGTAAGCGTCGGCCACTACTCCAAGTAAAGTCACACCTATACCTCCTGTTCCGATGGCGAAACCGGCCATAAGCCCTGATGCGACACCCAGGTTGTTGGGGAGCATTTTTTGAGCCATGACTATTGTCACGGTGAAGCTTGATATTAGTGTCATTCCTACGATACCCAGGCTAACAAAAAGCATAGCCCCATGTGTTACAAAAATCAGTGGGAACAACAGGCTGGTCAGAGCCAGGGACAAAATGAGAAAGCGTTTATAGCCTATTCTGTCAGCCACAGGGGCTCCAATTAAAGTCCCCGCAGCGCCTCCAAACAGGAATGTCGACACCAATGTTCCGGCGTACAAGGGATCACCCCTCAGGTAATCTATGTGATAAAAAGGGATGTACGCCATGAGGCCGAAATGAGTCCATGACCTCATGATGACTGCGGCAATTGTGAGTCCTACAGAAACATACGTTCCCTTTTCAGGAATTTGTTGTGAGGCCTTTTTCGAAGCGGGGGTCTGCGCAGAGCGGTCAATTGTTTTCCATACAAGCGCAAGGCTCAGAAGAAAGATGGCTGGGAAGCCTAGCATTAGTGGAAGATTTTCAAGCCCAAAATTGGTTATGATGAAAGTTGGCGCAATTGGTCCTAAAGCCAGGCCAAGGTTGCCGCCGATGGTAAAGACCGCCATGCCGGTGGCCATGCGTGATCCCGTGAAAAAACTAGCTGTCTTGAAACCTTCGGGGTGGTAAGAAGCGATCCCTAAACCGCTTATCACAACTAGTAGTAAAACAATCCAGTAATTGTCCGGGATTGCTATCAAGGACAGCCCGAGTCCAGCGCAAAGGCATCCGAGGGGAAGAAGCCAGGGTTTTTCCTTTTTGTCCGAAAGATATCCGAAGAGGGGTTGAATGACTGACGAAGTGATATTAGAAGCCATCATGATTGCGCCAGTCATGGCGTAAGACAACAGCAACTTGGCTTTGAGAAAAGGCAAGATAGCCGGCAGAGCGCTCTGGCAAACATCTGTGGCTAAATGTCCCAAGGACAGAACACATAGGATCTTTAAATTCAAGGGACCGTAGACACCTGATTTTTGACTCATACGCTGATTTCTCCACAGGGCTCAGTTATGGGGTTGGACAAAAATTATTTTGTTTAAGGGTTTATAACACTGACGTCAGGAATTGTGTTGATTATTTCGATGTTGTTCAAAAGATTGCTCGATGTTGAAGGTATTAGAAACAATGCATTATCTCAAAGATATTTTTTGACTTGGAAGAAGCAACAGGCCCGGTGGTTGAAAATGGACCTGCTGACTGTTAAACTAATTTGAAGATCGGCGAGGCTCTCAAATTTAAAAAAGACCGAAAAATGCTGAATTATGATACGGGGCGAACTCTTGCTGAGTATAATTCCGAGAGTTGAGAGAATAATTTTGGGCGCCTAGAAACGGGAGCGCCCGGAAATGGGCGTTGATGATCAAAAAGAAAATGGCAAATCGTTATTTAAAATCTGTGATCTGGTTTTTTGCGTTAGTTTTTTTAACGTTACCGGTATTTTGCTTCGGGCAAGATTCCACACCTGTGGCTACTCAAGTTCAAAAGGGGACAGGCCCTAGCGAGCCTTCAGCTCCATCCAAAGTTACAGTGGAGGTTAAGAAATCCGAGGGAAAAGATGCTCCGGAAGTCAAGGTGCAGGTGGAGGGTAAAACGGAACAGGCGCCTGCTCCAGCGGCAGCTTCAGAACCTTCGAAAATCTTACCGCTTCCGGGAGAAAAACTTAGCCCAGTCGAAGCGGAACATATTGAAAAGGCGGCGCAAACCGTTGGAAAGAAGGTCAACGAGATCGAGTTCAAGCTAGGCCTGAAATGGGGGGCCTGGGTTTGGACCGAGGCCTTTTTCGGGATCACCTGGTTCAAGATCCTCGTGCTAATGTTGGGCCTTGCATTAGTGTTTCTCATGGAGCGGGTCATTCGGTGGTTAATAGATAAGAGACTTCGCCGAGTTGTAGACGAGCGAAGGGAGCCATCGTGGAATGAGGTAATTCTTGACGCCGCCAGCAAACCTCTGAGTTTATTCATTATTGTATCCGGGCTCTATGCGACGATTTCCCAGTTATTTGATCATCTTGACAGGTTTGGATTGGGCAACGCCGTTCGATCGGTTACCGGAGGCCTGACGGACCTTCTAGGGACGGTAACGGTATTATGGCTTTTTTACCGTCTTCTGTATTCACTCGAAGCTCCTTTGAGAAGGCAAGTTTACTCAGAGAAAGGAGTCGATACACTTTTAGTCACGCTCGTTGGGAAGTCTCTGAGGTTGTTCGTTGTGGTTCTCGGAGTGATTTTTTTGATCCAGAACCTCACAGGATTGCAATTGGGGCCTTTGCTTGCATCGCTTGGTTTAGGTGGTTTGGCCGTTGCGTTAGCTGCAAAGGATTCCATTTCGAATTTTTTTGGAACCCTCACAATAATTTTTGATAATTCCTATCAGGTTGGTGAGCACATCAAGCTGGATAAATACGAAGGGGTGGTTGAGTCGATAGGTTTCAGGAGCACACGCATACGGACTGCGGATGGGGCTCTGGTTTCCATTCCGAATGAGAAAGCGGTGAATTCTGGAGTGGAGAACGTCGGTAGACGAACAACGATTCGTTGGCATACGAACATAGGACTGCGATATGACACACCTTCGGAAAAGGTTGTTCGGGCAGTAGAAATCATATCGGAAATTTTGAACGATCCAAACCACATGGGATCAGAGACACCGCCTAGAGTGTTTTTTGATGACTTCAAAGAATCAAGTTTGAACATAACAATCTTTGTTTGGTATCAGCCCGTTGTTTGGTGGCAATTTATGGCCTGGCGTCAGGACAGGTGCCTGAAGATCATTCAAGAGTTCGAAAGGGAGGGGATAGAATTCGCCTTTCCGGTTGGAGCTATTGCTCTAGGACAGTGGCAAACGGAAACGGTTGTGACCAAGAGCTAATCTAGGTGGTTTGATGAAGAAGGCGGCGAAGTCTATCGACAATGGATTCATACATTTTGGTTGACGCAATCACATGAGCTAAGTTAAAGTCAAAGACTTCAATATTCAGGCTTTTTTCGATTAAAGTATACTTTAGAAGCGGCGCTGACGCCGGATAAACCAGTACTAAGGAGTTTGCTTCATGTTTTATCGTTTTTCGCGGTTGATAAGTTTAATGGCCTGCATGGGGCTGTTATGCGTATTGTTCGGTTTTGGATCTGGAACGACCCCGGCTATGGCTCAAGAAAAGGTCATCAAGATTGGAACTATTTTTCCTCTAACGGGTCCGGTGGCGACAGCGGGTCAAAGGTGCCAGGCGGCGGTCCAGACCGCTGTTGAAATAATCAACAACAAGCATCCTGAGATCAAAACACCGTTGGCGGACCAAGAGGGTATTCTGGACGGCTATAAGTTTGTTCTGGTTCATGCTGATAGCCAGGGAAAACCGGATGTGGGTAAGGCTGAAGCCGAACGTTTATTCAACCAGGAAGGCGTATGGGCGATAATTGGTTCATATAACAGCGCAGTAAGCAAGCCCGCTAGCCTCGTGGCTGAACGCATGAAGCGCATCTTCATGTGTGGGGCGTCGAGTTCAGCTGCTTTAACACAACGTGACATGAATTTCTTTTTCCGTCTGGCGCCCACTGATGAAACGGAATCAGTGGAATTTGTGGAAGTTTTGAAGTGGCTCAACGCCAAGAAAAACGCCAATATAAAAACAGTGGGAGTGATTTACGAGAACAGCGAATTCGGCAAGCACGCGGCAGGGGAGGCCAAAAAAGCTTCTGATGCGGCCGGTTTGAAGGTTGTTTGTGACATTCCGTTCAGCCCTGGCGCCACAAACCTTAACAGCGAAGTGCAGACCCTCAAAAACGCTAACCCTGACGCGGTGTTAGCGGCGTTGTTGGGCGCCGATTACTCGTTGTGGATCCGCACCATGAAACAGATGGCATGGGCCCCAAAGATTGCCATAAGCTATTGTTCTGGTTATCAGGATCCGGTCATCGCAAAACAGCTCGGGTCTGACGCTGATTTCTTCATGGGATCGACCGCTTATTCTCCGCAGTTCGCTTCCTTGATGCCTGCAGTGGCGGATGTGGAAAAGATCTTCAAGGAAAAGACCGGTGGGGTTCCTTTCGATGGGGACAGCATTCAAGAAGCGGTAGCAATGTTGGTGCTTGCTCAAGCCATTCAAAAAGCCGGAGGGCTTGATCCTCAAAAAGTGGCGGAAACTCTTCACAACAACACTTGGGATTCTCCTCTTTCACTTGGAGGCAAGGTTGCTTTCGCCAAGGGTGGCCAGAACGTAAAGGCTCACAGTGTGGTGACACAGCTTCAGGGGGGAGAATACAAACGGATATTCCCCGAAGATATGGCTGACACTCAAATAGTGTTCCCAATCAAACCGTGGAATCAGAGATAGTTTCAGTTCGAAAAAATGTTTAGGGTTCGCTTGGGTACTCTAGCGCCATGTGGCAATTGTGAGAGCTTGTCGCTGCTTCTAAAGACGCCTGGTTTCTGAAGTTCGAATCCGGTGTCTTAGTGGAACTGGCGTGGAGAGTTGGCGAAAGCTGTAATTTCAGAGCGAACCAGATGCAGGTAATTTCTTTGACGTGTCGGTATGACAGGCAAGGTTAGCTGAAGGCAGAGTATTTAATGGAAACATTCATCCAGGTTCTAATAGATGGCATGCTCAGTGGCATGGTTTACGCATTGGTAGCCGCTGGTCTTTGTCTTATCTGGGGCGTGATGGATGTTATCAATTTTGCCCATGGCGAATACCTGATGGTAGCGATGTATGTCAGTTACTGGTTGGGGTTTCTTGCGAACGTGGACCCGGTGGTTTCTACAGTAGCCGCCGGGGCCTTTATTTTCATGGTAGGAGCGCTGACTTACAAACTGATAATAAGGTTTACCATCGGGAAACCCGGGTTGGTAGCCTTATTGGCGACATTTGGTCTGGCTATATTCTTGAAGAACCTGTGTATGAATCAATTTTCGCCGAATTTCAGGATTATGTCAGACACTTGGCTTAGTGGTAAAACGCTACATGTGGGGGGGCTGATAATAGCGCTCCCGCAGCTGACCGCGGCATTACTGGCGCTCATTGTCGTAGGCCTACTCTATGTTCTTGTTAACAGTACTAAATTCGGATGGGCAATTCAGGCGACGGCCATGGATCGGGAAGCCGCCGAACTTGTCGGGATAAACACGGAACGCATATACATTCTGGTTTTTGGCATTGGCGGGGCGTGTGTAGGAGTCGCAGGTGGTATCATGCCATCGTATTTGGCGGTTCATCCGGAAGTGGGGTCTATGTTTGGGCTGATTGCCTTTATCTGTGTAGCGATGGGAGGTTTCGGGAGTATTCCCGGGGCTTTTATTTCTGGCCTTCTGGTTGGAGTAGTTGAAGCTCTCGCTGGTTTCTATATTGCGCCGGTATTCAAGTACGTGGCGGTTTTCGGTCTCTATTTGGCTGTGATTTTTCTGCGGCCAAAAGGAATTTTTGGTTGGTAGGTCCGTGGAGCTAAAAACATTCAGCTCAAGAGATATTGCATGGTTGGCTTTCCTGGCTTTATTAGTGGCGGTTCCGTTTATTCCGGCTATTGCCGCTAATTCTTTCCGTCTGCATGTGTTGATCCTGATTTTACTGTTTGCTTCCATGTCTCAGGCCTGGAATATAATAGGGGGCTATTGTGGCCAGGTGTCATTCGGACATTCGGTCTTCTTCGGGATAGGGGCTTACGGAGCGGGCATGGCAGTGGTCACTTACGGAATGGCCCCCTGGCCAGGCATAGTAGTCGGAATGATACTGGCGTCTGTTGTAGCGGTCATAATTAGTTATCCCTGCTTCAAGCTCAGTGGTCATTACTTTGCAATAGCCACTTTTGCGATCGTAGAAATTTTCAACAGAGCTTTTCTTGTTTGGGACTGGGTCGGAGGGGCCCTTGGACTGGATTACCCCATCATAAAAGAGGGTCTTGGGAACCTGATGTGGCACCAGTCGAAGGTTGGTTATTATTACATCGCCCTGGTCATTTTTGTAATAATTTTCGGGATGGTGAGATGGCTGGAGGGACATCGATTCGGTTATTACATGCGTGCTGTTCGTGAAGGCCAGGAAACGGCGGAATCCTTGGGGGTTAATAGCACGGCGGTGAAGCTGATAGCGATGGCCTTATCGGCAGCCATGGCGGCTCTATGTGGGGCCTTTTTCGTTCAATATAACCTGAGGGTTGATCCTCCGATGGTCATGTCTTTGGACATGTCGATGAAATTCGTCTTGATCACGATCCTTGGTGGAGCAGGAACTCTTGTTGGGCCGCTTTTAGGGGCGTCGGTGCTAATACCGCTTCAGGAATATAGCCGAGCCATCTGGGGTGGGCTCGGTGGTGGAGTTGATCTGATAATTTTCGGTATATTGATTATCCTGATGGTGGTCAAGCAACCTGATGGTCTGATAGGGATCATTCAGGATGTGAGCAGATGGCTTTCGAATAAACGAACTAAAGAGGAATCATAGGCGATGCCGCTCCTGGATGTCCAAAATGTCACGATGAAATTCGGGGAGTTGGTCGCTAACCGGCGAGTGAGTTTCACCGTTGAGGAAAAGTCCATTGTGGGACTGATCGGTCCGAACGGGGCTGGCAAGACAACCTTGTTCAATTGTGTCTCAGGCCTGTGTAGACCAACTGAGGGGACTATCCTGTTTAATGGTGAGAATATAACAGGCCTCAAGCCTTATCAGATAGCTTCCAGAGGGGCAGTCAGAACATTTCAGGTAGTCAGACCGCTCAAGGACATGACGGTGTTTGACAATGTTCTGGTGGGAGCCTTCCTCAAGTGCTCGGATAACAGGCGCGCATTTAAAAAGGCTGAGGAATGTATTGTATTGTGTAGTCTTGAGTCCGTTAAGGGGAAGTTAGCCGGAGAGCTATCGATAGGCGGTAAAAAGAGGCTTGAGATGGCCAGGGCTCTTGCGACGAACCCCAAACTGCTGATGCTTGATGAAGTTATGGCGGGTTTGACATCGACAGAAGTCAAGGAATCAGTGGATGTCATCTGTAATCTGAGACAGTCCGGTTTGACTTTGATGGTGGTTGAACATGTCTTAGAGGGGATAATGTCAATAGCCGACAAGATTGTGGTCCTGGATGGTGGAATAAAGATAGCTGAGGATTCTCCGGAACGGATTGTCAATGACGATCGGGTAATTGAGGCATATTTGGGAGCCAAATACAGCCAGCGTTACAAGAGTGAAGGGAGGGTCCATTGATGGATCCGATCCTGAAGGTTTCAAATTTGCATTCCGGTTACGACGGTGTTCCGGTTGTGTTCGGAATTTCTCTAGAGATAATGCCGGGGGAGTTGGTAGCAATTGTTGGCGCCAACGGCGCTGGTAAAACGACCACCATGAAGACCATCAGTGGTTTGATTCATCCTCTTTCGGGGAACATTTCATTTCTAGGCCAGGATATCTCGAATCTATCTGCTCACGAAATACTGAAACTAGGCATTAGCTACGTTCCTGAGGGACGAAGAATTTTCGGCAAGCTGTCAGTCCGCCAAAATATGTATCTCGGGGCTTACACTGAGAAATCTCAAACTGAAGTGAGCCGAAGGATGGACGAGCTTTTTGAGATATTTCCGGTTCTCAGGAAAAGATCTAAGCAGGTTGCCGAAACCCTCAGCGGTGGTGAGCAGCAAATGCTGGCGATTGCGCGAGGGCTAATATCTAAACCGAAACTTCTCATGCTGGATGAAATGTCACTGGGTTTAATGCCAAGTATGGTTGAAAAAATGATGGAAACCGTAAAGGCTGTCAATGAAGCCGGCGCCACAGTGTTGTTGGTTGAACAGATGGTTCAGGAGGCTTTAGAAATTGCTGACCGGGGATATGTAATCCAGAATGGCAAGATTATCCTTTCGGGTCAGGCCGATGAACTACTCGATTCAGAACAAGTCCGCAAAGCATACCTGGGAATGTAAGTTTAGGTCAATCATGGCAGTCAGTAAATCTTCACATTAAATTCCTACCGTCAAAAAGCTTCCCACAATTCAGGCCCCTATTTGAAATCCTAGTAATTCAAGAATGTTAGGCGCTTAGGCGTATTTTTTTGCTGATTCAACAGCCAAACCGCCCTATCTGCTGCGCGATTGATTCAAATTCATTTCGATAATTGAGTGGAGTGAATCTGTTTAAGGTGGCGCCGTTCGACGAGGGGGCTAGTTCTGCTGACGTTAGGTAGGCTAACGAGACGCGTATAAATTTAGCTACACTGATGTACATCTGTTAAGTTCTGTATAAATCAAATAATTATTCAGCTGAGTCTGGCATGATTATAGTGCGTTAGAGTTTCGGGTTGTAGACCGGAATGTCCACGTAATAGTATGATATATCTTTATGTTAGCTTCAAAATTATTTGGAATCCGATTTTGGTTTGGGGTTGAAAAAAATTTTGAGTTGGTATTTTTTTGTGAAAAACTATTAGTCAAACAAATAAAAGGACGTTATAGTTAGTAATAATGAAAAGTGGGGGAGTATTAGGCAAAGGTCAACAAACACAATTTTCTGGGACCTGAAAAAGGAGGCCAGGAATGGTTTACTTGCTTGT
>JBFXII010000002.1:0-23751 GCA_050176095.1 Desulfomonilaceae bacterium | reverse complement strand
CGGTCTGGCTTTAACGACGATCATGTTCCTGACCGTTGCGGATGTTTTTTTGAGGTCATTCAAGAGGCCTATTCTCGGAACCTACGAATTGGTGGGCCTGCTTGGAGCAGTCGTAATAGGTTTTGCCATTCCTCAGACGTCTCGCCTGGATGGGCACGTGCTCATGGATTTTCTGCCTAGTTCTTTAGAAGGAGGAGCAAGGCGTTTTCTGAGGATCCTGACCCGATCAATTGGCATAGCCATATTCCTCATTGTAGGACTTAATTTGTGGAGTATGGGTGTCGACTTCAGACTATCCGGAGAGGTAACTCCAACATTGCAGTTGCCTCTTTATCCGGTCGCCTGGGGATTGTCTATTTGTTGTTACATTCAGTGCCTGGTCTTGCTGGCGGAAATTCTGACAACCTGGATACCTGAAACATGAGCGTAGCGACTATTAGCTTATTGGTAATAATCCTGTTGTTTGGCCTATTTTTCATCGGCCTGGAAATAGGCTTTGCGATGGCTTTGGCCGGTTTCATAGGATTTGCAGTGACTGTAAACTTTGACGCAGCCTTGAGCCTCGTCGCCAAGGATGTCTTCAGTGTTTTCTCGTCTTACGGCTTTACCGTCATACCGATGTTTGTTCTAATGGGTCAACTGGGAGCAAGTGGTGGAGTAGCGCGAAGCCTCTACGATTCGGCGTACAAGTTCCTTGGGCACGTGCCCGGAGGACTCGCTGTAGGAACAGTTATAGCCGCAACCGCATTTAAGGCTATGTGCGGTTCTTCACCCGCCACCGCCGCGACCTTCGCTACAATTGCAGTTCCGGAAATGGATCGCTACGGCTACGACAGAAGCCTCTCCTGTGGAACTGTAGCAACCGTTGGAACACTGGGCATACTCATACCGCCAAGTGTGGTGCTCATCGTCTATGGGATACTCACTGAAACCTCTATAGGCAAACTCTTCCTGGCCGGCATCATTCCTGGATTGATGATTGCCCTATCATTCGCTTTGACATTGATCGGGTGGAGTATCATAAATCCTAAACTCGGCCCAAAAGGTGAACGTTTCACATGGAAGGAAAGATTCAGTTCCCTGCCTCCCATGTTGTCTGTCGGAGTGGTCTTTCTGATAGTCGTCGGGGGACTCATGATAGGATTCTTTACCCCGACCGAGGCCGGTAGTATCGGAGCAATGGCTGTCCTTATCCTTACTCTGTTCAAGAAGGATATGGACTTCAAGAAGTTCGTCATCTCCATCAAGGAGACGCTGCGTATAGCATGTATGGTCATCATGTTGATAGCAGGCGCTACAATCCTCGGACACTTCTTTGCCGTAACGCGAATGCCCTTTTTGATAGCTTCATGGATGGAAAGCCTTCAATTGGATCGCAACATAATCATGTTGATCATTGTGGCCGTATATCTCATTGGAGGCTCATTCATCGAAGATCTCGCTTTTCTTATTCTCGCCACACCTATTTTTTTACCTGTGGTGCTAAAACTCGGGTATGATCCGATATGGTTCGGCGTAATAGTCAGCGTGATAACAATGATCGGGATAATTTTACCGCCGGTAGCCATTAACGCTTTTGTCGTTTCAGGGGTTACCAAAGAACCTGTGAGTGTTGTCTATCGAGGTGTTTACCCATTCCTGGGTGGTTTGGTGATATGCCTGTTTATTCTTTTGCTATTCCCTGAAATCTCGCTTTGGCTACCGAATAAGCTTATGAAATGACACTCAAAAACCTATCTCCCGGTTTTGGTTTTTTCGACAAACGGGGGGACAATGGAATTACAAAAGAAAATTTCTTCTTGCTCAAAGAGATCATGTTTCTGAATGATTCTCAACAATCAGAATATTTCGAGTGTATTGATTTCGTCAAATGAGCGGGTGATTTCTCAAAAAAGATTGATATACTGGCGTTTGTGGCGTTGTTTTTCCTTAACAAAACATGAAACCTTCAACCGGATATATTTCAAAGCTCTGGAAAAAAATTCACACGATTTTCATTGGGCCACTCCTCAACTCCAGGAACAGCCCTCATTTTGACGCACTGGGAGTTTCTCTGGGGTTAACCATAGGTTTTCTTATACCCGTAGGAGGACAACTCGCCTGTCTCGGATTGATCAGACTTTTTCTATCCTTCAACTTAATAGTGGCCGGAGCGTTCACTCTGGTTAGCAACCCACTTAACATGATCCCGCTGTACTATGGCTATTACCTGATTGGCTGCCTTGTAATAGGCAAACCTGATAGAGGTCTTGAATTCAGCTCTTTCGAAAAGATCATGAACCCCATAATGAACGCCGATTTTTTTTGGGAATCTCTGACTGCATTTTTAAGCCTTAGCCAAGCCTTCCTGATAAGATGGGCCATCGCAGCGGTTTTACTATCCATATTTTTCGGCGTCTTCGGTTATCTGGCAACCTACAGGATTCAGCAAAAGCGGATCATGAAAGCGGCAGTCTCAATGGGTAAAGAATATCAGGAACTCTCAGGCAAGATTAAAAAGACCCTCAAGTAAGCTAAAGCCCCGCCATCTCATCGCCTACCCCCGTATCTGAAAAAAAACATAACAACAGGCAAACTTCTGTGCAGATGAATCAACTTACAGAATTGCATTCTTTTGATGAATCACATTTGAGCAATCTTCCTGAAGCATTCCCGTGCTTTCTCCAATGTGGCCCCGGATTTGGAAAAGCAGAAACGCAACTGGTTGATCCCTTTATCTGCAGAAGAATAAAAAGATGAACCGGGAACTGAGGCTATCCCTGCGACCCTTATGAGGCCCCTGGCAAATTCGTGGTCATCTTTAGCTCCTAGCGCTTCCATAAGTTGGTCATTTTCACACATTATATAATAGGCCCCTTGTGGCTTTTCACCCATAAAACCGGAGCTGACCAGATCTTCGTATATTGACTCTCTTGCGTTAGCATATACCTGTGTCAATTCGTCATAATAACTTTGCGGCATTCCCATAGCCACTACTCCAGCCTCATGAAATGGCCTCGCAGCTCCGACCGTCAAGAAATCATGAACTTTTCGAATCGCTGATGTGATGTCTCGCTGAGCAATTGCCCAGCCCACTCTCCACCCTGTGACAGAGTAGGATTTGGACATGGAATTAATAGTGATAGTCCTGTCTTCCATTCCTTCAAGTGACGCAATCGACACGTGTTCAAAACCATCGTAGAGGATGTGTTCATAAACCTCATCAGTTACAGCGTAAGCGTCCCATTTCATGCACAAATCGGCGATGAACTTCAGCTCAGAACGCTCAAAAACCTTACCCGTCGGATTGTGAGGCGTGTTTATAATGATTGCTTTGGTCTTATTATTGAAAGCAGATGACAATTCATCAGGATCATAATCCCACTTTGGCCCATTTAATGTCACATATTTGGGAACAGCCCCTGAAAGAATGCAATCCGGTCCGTAATTCTCGTAAAAAGGCTCGAAAATAATTATTTCATCACCCGGATTTATTATAGCTTTTAGAGAGGCAATCATGGCCTCCGTAGCGCCGCAGGTCACGGTAATGTCCGTAACCGGATCACACTTTATTTTGTTATATTCCAAGACCTTCTCAGAAATGGCGTGCCTGAAATGAGGCTCTCCAAATGTCACCGCATATTGGTTATACCCACTTTTTATTGCGCTTATGGCGGCCTCCATTATCTCACTCGGAGGATCAAAGTCAGGAAAACCTTGAGCTAAATTGCAGCCGTTATATTCATTGCAAATACGCGTCATTTCCCGAATCACAGATTCCGTGAAACCCAAAGTTATTTTTGATATCGCTCTCAAATCATTCTCTCCAAAACTAAATAGTCAGTCAGCCGTAGTTCCTAGATCAATCCAGTTCCCATAGCCAGGGCGATACAGAAAAGCATCACACCCACAATTAATTGAACCATGCTGATCGTAACCTTCTTCATCAGTTTCTTGCCAATGAATGACCCAACAAATGCTGACAGTATCCCGACGATAATTATCGCGCTCGACTCGTTGGCCGCAAAAACATCAAGATCCGTCGTGACAAAAGTGCTTCCGTAAACGATCAGGCGCGACGTGTCCACTGCCACAGTAGAGACTGCCCCTGTTCCTATGAAAGCTTCCTTGCTCAGACCAAGTCTTATAAGAAAAGCGCTGCGCAAGGCGCCCTGAAGTCCGGACAGACCACCAAAGAACCCCGATAAAGCCCCGCCCAACGGCACATATTCCGGCCCAAAAACCAATCCCTGAAATCTTGGGATCAAATCCCACAAGGAAAAGAAGCCGATCAAAACCGACATCACCAGTTTGATCCACGTAATCTCAAAATGCTTTGAACCTAATCGGTACTCAAGCAAGGAGGGTAAATCCGATAAGAAACCGAGGAGAAAAGCTCCTATGGCCGCAAAAATTACAGCAGGAATGGTGAATCGCAGGACTGTCCTAACATCGGCATGTCTACCAACCAGAAGGACCTTGAATAGATTGTTTGCTAAATGGACTACAGCCGTTGCCGCCACTGCAAAATTAATTGGAAAAAACAACGCAAATGCAGGCATTAACAGAGTTCCCAAGCCAAAACCGGAAAAAAGTGTTAACGCCGACACTACAAGAGCGACCAGGCAAATGACAAAATAATCCAATATTGCCTACCTCGAAGCCTTCTGAACAATATTTGAATTCACCTTGAAGTTTTGTGATTTAATGGTTTAGCGTACCATATATTATTACAGTACTCAGCAATTGCCCTATCAGAAGAAAATTTACCCATTCGAGCGGTATTGAGAATTGACATTTTCGTCCATCGGCTCTGGTCCCTGAAAGCGTTTGCCACCTCGCTCTGGCAGTCCAGATAAGACCGAAAATCCGCAAATACCATGTATTCGTCATGATGCAACAATGAATCAAGCAATGGCCGAAAAAGAGACCTGTCTCCCCGGGAAAACAAACCGGAAGAGATCTGGTCTATGGTCAGCCGTAACTCCTCATCCTGATCATAATATCCACGAGGATAATAGCCACGGGTCTTCTTCTCCAGAACCTGATCTGCAGTTAACCCAAATAGGAAGAAATTCTCGGCGCCTACCTCTTCCCTGATCTCTATGTTCGCCCCATCAAGCGTCCCTATTGTCAAGGCGCCGTTCATGGCGAATTTCATGTTACCCGTTCCCGACGCTTCCTTACCCGCCGTTGATATCTGCTCGGAAAGATCAGCCGCAGGATAAATCCTCTGACCATTCTTGACATTGAAGTTTGGTATAAAAACAACCTTTATCAGACCATGAATGTCAGTGTCACTGTTTATAACATCCGCAACGGAATTTATGAGCTTTATCATGAGCTTGGCCATGAAATATGACGGAGCGGCTTTCCCGCCAAAGATGAATGTTCTCGGAGTAAAAGTCCCGTTAGGATTGTTTTTTATCCTGTTATATAAGGCGATAATGTGCAAAGCGTTGAGGTGCTGCCTCTTGTACTCGTGAATCCTCTTGACCTGAACATCAAAAAGAGATTCCGGATCGACCTCGATGTTGAGCCTTTTTTTGATGTAAGCGGCCAGCTTATCCTTTGCGCCTTTTTGAATCCGCCGCCAGTCGTCCTGAAAACCGGTGTCCTCGGCAAAGTTTTCGAGTTTAGCCAGGTTGGAGTCAGTATCCTTGATCCAGCCATTTCCTATCCTGTCATTGATCAATGAAGCCAGATCAGGATTGCACAAAGCCATCCAGCGTCTTGGAGTTACCCCATTGGTAATGTTGTGGAACTTCTCGGGCCACAATTCATAGAAATCCCTGAGGGTCTGACTCTTGAGTAATTCGGTGTGAAGCGCCGCCACACCGTTTATGGCATGACCACCAATGCAGGCAAGATTAGCCATCCTCACATACTTCTCGCCTTGCTCATCTATTATTGATAAATTTGCTATCTTCCACGGATCGTTCGGATATTTTTCGCGAAGCCAATCCAGGAAACGCTGATTGATCTCGTAAATTATCTCCAAATGCCTCGGCAACAGGCTGCGAAATAAGGGCAGCGCCCATTTTTCCAGCGCTTCAGGCAATAGAGTGTGGTTGGTATAGGCAAAAGTCTTTGTAGTTATTTCCCAGGCCGTATCCCAATCAAGAAAATGCTCATCAACCAGTATTCTCATCAACTCCGCCACCGCTATCGCTGGATGAGTATCGTTCAATTGTATGGAAAAGCTCCGATGAAACTCCTTCAACGGAATGTCAAGCTCAATGCACAGATTGATCAGATTCTGCAAGGTGCATGACACAAAAAAATACTGCTGCGATAACCTGAGCCTTTTACCCTGATACGGCTCATCGTTTGGATAAAGCACTTTGGTTATTGTTTCGGAAAAAACCTTCTCATCAACCGCCCCGTAATAATCTCCGACATTGAAAGCCTGGAAATCGAATGATTCACACGCTTCGGCCTTCCATAACCTGAGAAAGTTGACAACGCTTGATTTATAGCCTGGAACAGGAGTGTCACACGCCACTCCACGTACCAACAGATCAGGCCGCCAGACAACCCGGTAATTACCCTCAACATCGTGATAAGATTCCGTATGACCACCCAGGCATACATTGAATGATATCTCAGGTCTCAAGATTTCCCAGGGATTGCCAAATCGAAGCCATTTGTCCGTTCTCTCTACTTGCCATCCATCTCGTATCAACTGATCAAATATGCCAAATTCATAACGAATTCCAAAACCATACGCCGGTATTTCAAGTGTAGCCAGAGAGTCAAGGTAACAGGCCGCCAGACGACCTAACCCACCATTGCCAAGGCCAGGCTCCAGTTCACATTCCAAAACCTCATCAAAATCAAGACCCTATGTCTTCATCGAGTCCCGCACTTCATCCATGATGTCAAGGTTCAGCACCGCATTGCCTAACTGAGGTCCCATGAGAAATTCGGCCGATAGATAACAAACAACCTTGAGATCCGGACGCATTAGTATGTTCCGGGAAGTGTTGATCCATCTTTCCGCCAGACGATCCCTTACCGCGCTAGCCAATGCCACATACCAGTCGTTGGGGGTAGCAAATTCAGGAAGACGAGCTTGCTGATAATACAAATGATCTAAAACACCTCGAGCCAGACCATGACTCGTGTAACTTATCCGGGCGTCCTCCATCGGAGTCTCATCACATTCAGCTACTTTCTTTTCCTTGTCTTCAGTCATCAATGCCACCTCTAGCTTCCTGATCCATAAGTCCCTCAGTAATTGTCCAATCAGGACAGGGATGAATTTATTTTTTCCAATACCTCTAGAAGTTCCCTAACCTTGACCGGTTTTGACAGGTAATCGTCCATCCCAGCCTCAATGCACTTCTCTCGATCCCCTTTCATCGCATTTGCAGTCATTGCGACTATGGGAATATGTACGCCGGATTCCCTCTGATACTCACGAATCCTGGATGTGGCCTCAAAACCATCCATCTCAGGCATCTGAACATCCATGAGCACCAAATCAAAGGAATCTCTCTTTATTGCTTCCACGGCCTGCCTACCATCGGTCACACTCGTAATGACGTGCCCCGCCTTCTTCAATGCAACCTGAACAAATTTCTGGTTAATGGGATTATCCTCCGCCACAAGAATCTTCATTGGCCTTGAAAGACTTGGCGCTTCAGAAAGAGAAGCCGAGTTAATACCTTTTTCTTGGGCCTTCTTCATGCCAAGGACAGAATTTATTTCTTCTAGCAATTGGCTCCTTCTAACGGGCTTTGTAAGATATCCGGCTATATCGAGTTCCTTGCATCTCCTCGCGTCATCAGGAGAATGAGAGGAAGTCATTATAACTGTCGGGCCATCGTAAATGCCGGGATTCCTGGAAAGATATTCGGCGAACTCAAACCCATCCATTCCCGGCATCTGAACATCAAGCATCATCAACTCAAAAGGATCCCCCTCTTTTTTAGCCTGATCAAGTAAGTCCAGAGCGTCCTCTGAATTTGCCGCAGCATGAGGCCTCATAAGCCACTGTGAAAAAGTCTGTATTAGAATCAGCCTGTTGATAGGATTATCGTCAACAATCAGCGCCCTGGTATTTTGAAGGTTTTCTACCCTTTCCGGGTTCCTTTTCAAAGATGAGTCTTTTCCAATTCCAAACGGAACAGTGAAATAAAAATTACTGCCTTTTCCAGGAGAACTTTCCACCCATATTTTGCCATTCATCAGTTCAAGCAAGCGTGCCACTATCGTCAGGCCTAAGCCTGTCCCCCCATACTTCCGTGTAGTAGAGCTATCAGCCTGTTCAAAAGGCTTAAAGATTGATTCCATCTTGTCTGGCGCAATCCCGATCCCTGTGTCACTAAAACAGAACAATAGCGTTGCGCTGCCTTCCGACGATGATTCCAAGCCCACAGTAAGGTTTATGAAGCCATGTTCGGTGAATTTGATAGAATTCCCCACCAGGTTAGTGATTATCTGACGTAATCTGACCGGATCTCCCACAACATTTTCAGGCACATCACTGTTTATGAGAAAAGATATCTCAACCTGGCTCCCCTTCTGCGGGCTCGCAGCCAATGTTGCAGTAGTCTCTTCAATTAATTCACAAATATTGAATTCGGTTTTCGACAGTTCAATTTTCCCCGCTTCAATCTTTGAAAAATCCAGGATGTCATTGATAATGATCATCATAGATTCCGCTGACGTGAGAACCGCCTCTAGGTATTCGCGTTGCTCGTTGGTGAGGTTCGTATTCAAAGCCACTTCCGTCATACCGATGATACCGTTCATCGGAGTCCGTATCTCGTGGCTCATGTTGGCTAGAAATTCACTCTTCGCCGCATTCGCCTTGGCGGCTTCAGCAGCCAGTTCATTGGCTCTGGCGTTGGCCTCTTCCAGGTTGCGGTTTGTCTGGATCAACTCTTCCTCAACCTTTTTCCGAGCAGTTATGTCCAGATCAGAGCCTCGATAACCCTTCAATGTTCCATCAGGATTTAACATCGGAACCCCATTGGTTATCACCGTCACATGAGCCCCATTCTTGGCTACTACAACATTCTCGAAATTCTTGAAAAAGCTTCTTTCTCTGAAGACCCCAAACGCGGCTTGCTTGAACTCCTCACGATTTTCAACAGGATGAAGATCGTAGAAACTCATATTCCCAATCAGCTCATCAGCCCGATAACCGAAGAGAGTCTCACAGACCTGGCTGACATAGGTGTAAACGCCCTGAGCGTTTACCTCCCAAATCATCTCACCGCTGACTTCCGCTATCTGAGCAAAACGTTCATCGCTAGCTCTTAACTCCTCACGTCGATGATATTCCTCAGTAACATCCCTGAAAACAAGAACCGCGCCTGCAACTTTTCCCTTCGCATCACGAATCGGAGCGCAGCTGTCATCAATCTGCCTCTCTGTGCCATCGCTGGATATCAGCACAGTATGGTCAGGAATATGGACCGTGTAACCATTACTTAATGTAAGCTGAACAGGAGATTCGACTTCCTCACGTGTTCGAACATCAACAATGTGAAATATTTCATCAACCGATCTACCAATGGCCCGGTCAGCTTTCCAACCCGTAAGATCCTCAGCTACGGCGTTAATTCTCGTAACTCGCGCATTTGATCCAAAACTGATAACACCGTCTCCTATCGAATGAAGCGTCGCCGCCAGATGACTTTCACTCTCACGCAACTCCTCATTCATCCGATTCATCGGCTCTACAACCGCCTTCGGAATTACCAGCAGACCATTGGTTAGCGTCACAGCGACGAGTAAAACAGCAGCGAAACACATCATCACGTTTAGAGTCTGCAAAAGAATCCTTTGCTTCGACTCCATCTGATTGGTGATCATTAAAAGGCTTGTATCAAGAACCGATTGCAGGTCTCGAACGACATCCATAACCTCATCCGCCTCTTTTCTTTGGCCTGAATGAAGCAATGTTACAGCTTTGGCGAGTTTCTGGTGAAGCTCGGTGTAAACGTCCGCCAGATGCTTTCCGCTAGATCCAAAATGGTGTTCAAGCCTTCCTATGTCGTATTCTACCCTCTGTGAAACTCTCAACGCCGAACTAAAGTCATCTTGATCTCCCGTTGTTACCCCTTGGAGCATATAGGCTATTATTGATTCAACCTTTCTCGTTATTTCTTCCATTCTCTCCGGAAGTCTAACCGCATTCGAAACCTGGGTGTTCTGGTAGTAAATCAACGCCACAAATACCAGTAACGTCAAACCCGCCACCATAAGCGTCGGAAGCCAAAGCATTCGAAATGTGTTACTTTGCCTCATACAAACACCAAGTTACACTCTGTATTTCTAAATCCAAGCCCCATATATACCTTATAATCCCCGATTTTCACGGTAACCCGATCCAGTGGTATCCAATCGCCGCACCGCATACCACATGCTCCCCAAAACAAACAACAGAACAAGCAACAGCCCAACATGAAAAATGACCCACGTCAGGACCTCCCTTTCCCAAGTGCTGGCATTTATGTCCATCCCTAATACGGCTACAACCTCCCCTGTTGACGGGTCAACCAAGGGAACAATAGCCGTAACCCATGATCCCCATCTGTCAGTGACCGGGCCTATGACGTCTGATTTTCCCGTAGTAAATGCATCGTGAAAGGAAGCCGAGGCCTCATCATATGTCTGTCCCGGAGGAGATTCATCCTCCGATCCCGGCGGCTCCGAATCAACGTAAAAAAATAACGGGCCCTCTTGGCGCTTGCCCAAAATATATAAAAACCGGCATCGAGAATTGGCCTGACGCAAATGAAAAAGCTGTTTTTTTAATTTCACATAATTCGGGTCCGTCTCCTCACTCCTGACACCCTCCAAGGACGTCACCCGTGACAATTGTATGGATTTGGCAACTATCCCCGCCTGCTCCACCAGGTCTTCACGCATTGAGAAATCTGTCGCCCTCCACGTCCAGCATGCCAGAAAAAAAATGACCGCCACCACAATTACCAGGGCCAGAGTCAATGAATTAAGAGAATATTTCCTCTGAATCCCGGCCTTGGTCATGCTTGCTTCTCTCCAATTCTAAAATCCTGAATAGCCATCATCATATTTTAATTGAAATTACGCTTTTTTCAAAACATTAAGTTGATTCTCAAATTAAATCGTAATTGATTACAGATCATTTTCCTGCTTTTCTCAACGACAATGTAGTCCAATTTTTGAAAATGGCCCTGATCATATCTAAAAACTATACAGTTTCATCCCATGTTGGCGCTTAGATATTGACAAAAACAGTGGTAAACCTTATTGTCACGTACAGAAGATGATTAGTCAATCAGACCTTCAAAGACTGTAATAAGAACACCCAGAGAAACAAGCGCTTGAATAAATTTTATAAGATCATACTTTTAATATTTGTTTACCAGATCTCTTTGGGCGCCAGTATCGTTCCCGGGTTCTGTCATGAACACGAACCCTGCCATAGCGACCACAATGCCAAGCAGCATTCCCATAGCGCTTTGACTCACAAGTCCATTCTGCATAATCATGGTAAATTGTTTCACCAACCACCCACTGCATCCCAGAAGGATCATTGCGCTTGTAAGTGTCCGGATTTACATAAGGAAAACACAGAGAATCTCCTCCAGGCCATTCCTATAAATAAATTCGTCCATCCGATCTCATTAAAACCAATTCTTGGATCAACAATACCTGAGAAATTCATGGAAAGACATACGTCATTTCGATACGTCAATCAAAATTCTGACCATTTATTCGTCTACGGGACTGGCGCCCTCCAGACTGTCCAACTCATAATCTAAATCGTTCAGCGTTCCCCTGCGTTCTATTTTCATAGAAAACTAAACAACTAATCGTTTTAAACCTTCACGATTGTAGACCGGGGTTTGATACCTCGGTAATACAATGGTCCTGATCCTTAACGGAGGGAAACAGATGCCGAAGAAAGAAATTATCGGGGTGATTGCCGTGATCCTATTAGGCATGGCTATCTCGGCAAAAATCCTTTTTAGCGATAGACCCACCTCTGCATCGATTGATGCTCATGGTCACAGCGATGGGGATAATCACAAGCACGAATCCGATAGAGGAAAACACGGTGGGAAAATACTCACTGAAGGCGACTTTGAGGTTGAACTGGTGACGTTCGATAACGGTCACAATGCACATTTTCGGGTCTATCCCTACTTCAAACACAAACCCGTTGACCCAAGTCAGGTCAGTGTAACTATAGAAACCGAGCTACTTGACACTAGTCTCAAAACTTACGCCTTCAAGCCTCTGGATAATTTCCTGGTGTCAGAACTTGAAATTGATGGTCCGAAGTCATTTTTCATTAAATTGACAGCCAAATGGAAGGACAACGACTACGAATGGGAATTTTCTCAGTATGAAGGTCGCTTGAGCATGGCTTCAGAACTTGTCAAACGCATGGGGATCGACTCAGATCTGGCGGATAGTAAACAAATCAGGACCACCCTGACTTTGCCTGGAGAACTCGTCCTGAATACGGACAAGGCTTCCCGCATCGTCCCACGAGTTTCAGGATATGTGCGCCAATCCCTGAAAAACCTCGGCGACCCGGTAAGAAAAGATGAAATTATCGCCTGGATAGACAGCAGGGAGCTTGGTGAAGCCAAAAGCCAATACCTCTTGGCGCTCGAACGTGAAAAGCTGGCCCGTTACAATTACGAAAGATCCCAACAACTTTGGGAAAAACAGACTGTGCCGGAAAAAGAATTTCTTACCTCCAAGAAGATATTTCTTGAAGAAAAGATCGGTCTTACGTCCGCCACACGTAAACTCATAGCCCTGGGCCTCACTGAAGAAGAGATACAAAACCTCGAAGAAGGATCTCTAAAGGACTTGACACACTACCCCATCAGGGCGCCATTCGACGGAGTAATAGTGAAGAAAAACGTAGCGAATGGCGATTGGCTAAAGGATGACGCGGAAATTTATGTTGTCGCCGACCTTTCTACAGTGTGGGCGGAAATCATTGTTTATCCAGCGGATCTCGAGTCGGTGCGCCTGGGTCAAAGGGCCATAATTAAAGCCGCCTCCTCAGACATGGTAACAGTCGGCCAGGTTTCTTACATTGATTCTGTTGTTGGGGATGAAAGCAGGACAGCCCGGGCTCGTGTCGTATTGGAAAACCCCGATGGCAAATGGCGGCCCGGCCTCTTTGTAAAAGTCGAAATAATAAAAGAAGAGCAAACTGTTCCCGTGGCCGTCAGGAGTGAGGCCATCCAGAACTATCATGACAAACCTGTGGTGTTTGTCCGTTATGAAGATACCTTCGAAGCTCGTCCAATAAAACTCGGCCGGTCAGATGGACACTTTACCCAGATAATAGCAGGACTGTCACCCGGAGAATCCTATGTGACAAAGAATAGTTACATACTTAAATCCGAACTCGGGAAATCGTCAATGTCTCACCAACATTAGGAACGGCGCATGATTTCGCAAATACTTCGATTCTCCATAACCCACAGATGGATAATTCTTGCTCTAACCCTTGTGATGGCGGGCTTCGGGTTTTACAACCTTTACCGCGTCAACATCGACGCTGTGCCCGATATCACAAATGTTCAGGTCCAGGTAACAGCACAGGCTAACGGCCTATCACCATTGGAGATAGAACAACGGATAACGTTTCCTCTCGAAACAGGAATGGCCGGGCTTCCAAATCTCGTCAAAACCAGATCGCTTTCTCAATACGGCATAGCCCTCATCACCATCATTTTCGAAGACGGAGTGGACGTTTATTTCGCCAGACGTGTCGTTAGCGAAAGGCTTCAAGAATTGAGAGGAAAGCTCCCTCCGAACGTTGAACCTGTGTTAGGCCCCATCTCCACCGGGCTCGGCGAAATCTTCATGTGGACGGTTGAAGCTGATAAACACGCTAAGAAACCTGACGGATCACCTTATACCATCACCGATTTACGGACCATTCAGGACTGGATAATAAGGCCACAGTTACGCAACACCCCCGGCGTTACTGAAATAAACACAATTGGTGGATATGACAAGCAGTTTCACATCACCCCCGATCCTTACAAACTTATTGCAAATGGTCTGACTTTCGCCGACGTGATGACCGCCCTGACATTGAACAACTCGAATGTAGGCGCTGGATATATTGAAGGAAGCCACGGACAGTTTCTGGTTAGAGCGCCAGCTCAGGTTGCCGACCTTGAGGACATATCAAACATAATTGTGAAAAACGTCCGAGGCATCCCGATACTCGTCAGGGATGTCGCAGAAGTCAGCCTCGGCAAGGAGCTGAGAACCGGCGCAGCCACCAAAGATGGTCATGAGACCGTTTTAGGAACGGTTTTCATGCTGATGGGCGAAAATAGCCGTGTCGTAGCCCAGAGAGCCCAGCAAAAACTGGCCGAAATCAATAAGACTCTTCCGGAAGGCGTTACGGCAAAACCAATTTATGACCGAACCGTCCTCGTCGACAAAACCATCAATACCGTTTGGACGAGCCTGAGCGAAGGCGCCATACTGGTGATCGTAATCCTTTTCCTGTTCCTGGGCAATTTCAGGGCTGCGATCATAACTGCCGCCGTAATACCTCTATCCATGCTTTTCACGGCAACAGGAATGGTCGCTAACAAACTTACGGCCAATCTCATGAGTCTCGGAGCCATAGACTTCGGGATAATAGTCGATGGAGCGGTTGTAATTGTCGAAAACTGTTCCCGTAAGCTTTCCGAAGCGCAGCGTCTTGCTAAAGAACCCCTGAGCCTCAGAGACCGAATTTCAATAATCCATGAGGCCTCGCAGGAAGTTAGACGCCCCATGCTCTTCGGCGAATTGATCATCATGATCGTCTACATTCCTGTTCTCACCCTGACAGGCGTAGAAGGCAAGATGTTCATACCAATGGCTCTAACAATGCTGCTCGCTTTGACAGGGGCCCTGATCCTGTCATTCACCTTCGTGCCTGCGGCTGTGACAGTCTTCCTGTCAAAAAACAAATCTGAGGGCGAAAACTTTATAAGCAAAGTCGCAAAGCGCATTTATACCCCGGCCTTGAGCTTTTCGCTGAATCACAAGCCACTGGTCCTGACTTCAGCCGTTGTCCTGATCGTGATCAGCGTCCTGACGGTTACACGAATGGGACGTGAATTTATTCCGAGTCTGGATGAAGGCGACATCGCCATACATACCCTGCGTATCCCTGAAACAAGCCTATCTCAGGCGGTCGAGATGCAATCACTTGTAGCGAAAACTATCCTCGAGAAATTCCCGCAAGTCCAAACCGTAGCGGGCCGCCTCGGAACATCGGAGATTGCCACAGAGCCACACCCACCAAGCATAGGCGATAAAACAGTAATATTAAAACCTCGCTCTCAATGGCCTGATCCGAACTTGCCAAAAGTCGATCTCGTCAAGCAGATGGAAAAAGCGGTGAACGAATTGCCCGGCACAAACTTTGAGTTCAGCCAGCCGATACGTATGCGTTTTAACCACCTTCTTGCCGGAGTGCTGAGCGACGTTGCGATCAAGGTTTTCGGCGATGACATGTCCATAATGCTCGCCAAGGCCGAAGAAGTTTCTGAGGTAATTAGCGGTATCTCAGGGGCCACTCACGTACGGGTGGAACAGGTCACCGGATTGCCTATCCTTACCGTCAAAATGAAGCGGTCTGAGATGGCAAGATACGGACTCAACGTCAGTGATGTCCAGGACATAATAGAAATTGCCATCGGTGGAAAAAGCGCCGGAATTCTCTTCGAGGGAGACCGCCGCTTCGATATAGTGGTAAGACTCCCCGAAAACATGAGGACCAACATCGAAGCGCTCAGGAGATTACCCATCCCAATCCCTCAAAAAGAGCCTACCCGCAATCCTTTGTTGGTGTCGTACGAAATTACAGACGCGAAGAAACAGCGACATTTTGTTGAATTGGATTCAATAGCTGAATTAGCTGTTGTAACAGGCCCCAATCAGATCAGTAGGGAGGACGGCAAGAGACGTGTGGTGGTGACCGCCAATGTTCGCGATCGAGATCTTGGCTCATTCATTGAAGAATCCCAGAAGCTGATAAATGAGGAGGTGAAACTTCCGTCGGGATACTGGATCACCTGGGGTGGAGAATTCGAACAGCTTCTCTCAGCCTCCAGGCGACTCAAAATAGTAGTCCCAATAGTGCTTTTGCTTATTTTTGGCCTACTTTTCGTCGCTTTCGGCTCAGCAAGGCACGCTTTGCTCGTCTTCTCAGGTGTGCCACTGGCCATGTCAGGAGGAATTGCTGCCCTCTGGTTCAGAGATATCCCGCTTTCCATTTCAGCTTCAGTCGGTTTTATCGCCCTTTCCGGAGTAGCTGTCCTCAACGGCCTGGTGATGGTCACTTTCATCAATAAGTTGATCCATGAAGGGGTTGAACTGGAAGAGGCTATTACTCAGGGGGCCTTGACTCGGCTCCGGCCCGTCTTGATGACAGCTTTGGTCGCCTCCCTGGGGTTCTTGCCTATGGCCATCTCTACCGGAACAGGCGCTGAAGTGCAAAAACCTCTGGCTACCGTTGTCATCGGCGGCTTGATCTCAAGCACGATTCTTACACTGTTGGTCTTGCCGGCTCTGTTTTCTAAAGTGGAAAGCAGATTCGCGTGCTCGAACAAAATCGAACCGGCATGACACGGTTCATAAAAACACCCATTGATAGTCAAAATTTCCAATATTAAAGGAGGACATTCATGAAAAAACTGTTTCTAATTCTTGGAGCGCTGGTTTTGATCGGTTTGCCTGGCGCAAACGCTCACGAAGCCTCAAAAAGCAAAGATCCTAAGGTCTATTGTTGTCACGACAAGAACAACTGCGACAAGCTCCATACAAAGGCCGATTGTGAAAAGGAAGGAGGCAAGGTGGTTAGCAGTTGTAGGGAATGCAAGTAATCTCGGACTCAGGGCGCCTTAAAAAAGTTTTTAAATAAACTGTTTCGAGACATTGTTTTTGTTCTTTGATATATTTAAGTTTTACTTAATAGGGCCTATTGCCTACAATTGGACAGAACAATGCCCAATCGAATATTATTACCCGAAGCGGTGTCCGAAACAATTGAAAAGGCGCCCGGCATTTTTCGGCCTTTACTTAACCAGAAATTCTCTATCCTCGATTTCACTCCCGGTGAAGTAATTTCAAGTGGAGAAGAAGGTAAGCAGCGAATCCTTTGCCTGCTTTCAGGAAAGGCCGAGCTGTCGATGGAATATCGGGCGGCCCAGGATGTTGTGCTTGACCGACTCGAACCCGGTGACGTCTTCGGAGACCTGGCTTTCCTTACCGGAAGGGCCTGGCCCACTGGAGCAACCCTCATCGCCAACGAAGAATGCCGCTTCCTCGAAATATCCATTGATCGTTTTCAAAGAATCCTGAGGGAAATCCCCGAGTTCACTGTTGAACTACTTAAATCTCTCGGCAAAAAGACCGTCAAGGTTGATAGAGACGATTTCGCTTCCCCGGCCAAGACGTTGGACCCGAACGTCCCGGCCACATGCGCCTATCCCACCCACCCCGGACTGCCCCAAGAAGTTCAGTCGCGCTTTTGTGATCTGGCCTCTTCAAGTGAGTCAGTCGTTATTGTGGGCGAGAAAGGTGTAGGAAAAGATATACTCGCCTACGCAATTTTTGACGCGGCGGATAAGTACAAAGAAGTCCTGGTTCCGGTGGACGCTCGAAAAATGGGCCGGGATTCTTTTTTTATGGCCCGCCGCGGAGCAATGGACACTGAAGACCAGTCCCGCACTACCGAACAAGTCAGGTTCCTTTTCGGATACAAGAAAGTTACCGCAAAAGGTGTCGTAAGAAAATCAAACGGTTATATCGAATTGGCCAGGGACGGAGCGCTTTTCATCAGAGGAGCGCATCACCTGACTCCTGTCACCCAGCAAAAATTGCTGGACACGTTAAAAACCGGTTTCTATTGCCCGTTGGGGAGTGATGAACCCGTTCAGATAGATTTCAGGCTTATCTGTCACACCAATCTCCATCCTTCGAAATATGACCCAGACTCAAATCCCCTCCTGTACGAATTGAGTCGGAATTCTCTGGTAATACCGCCTCTGAGAGACAGGCGCGAACTTATTCCTTCTCTAGCTCAAAGCTATCTTGAACACTACGCCAGGGAAATGAACACCAGGATCCCCCGACTGGCAGATCTCACACTCAAGGCCATGGTGGATTATTCATGGCCGGGAAACGATCTGGAACTGGCCAATGCCATGAGGCGAGCGGTTCTGGTGGCGCCGGGAGAACTGGTCAGAAGACAGGATCTCACACTCGATACAAAGCAACCCGAATTTTCCCTCAAATACGATCTACTGAACATAAAACCGATCAAACAGGCTCTAACAAGCCCTCTTTTTCCGGCTATACTTCAAAGCGCCTTCGTTCCTATTTTCATTACTATCGTTCTGATGTTGTTTCTTGGCCCTCCGGATCCGTCTAAAAACCTCGCAGCAATGGTCATGTGGTCTTTGGCTTGGCCGGGTATGATCGTAGGCGCCCTGTTCGGAGCAAGGATACTCTGTAGTGTTTGCGCCATCGGGGCCTTGAGCAAGCTGGCCAAGAAAATTATTTCATTGGAAATCCCATTTCCAGCGGCCTTGACAACCCGGAGTGATTTTTTAATAGCAGGGGGCATTCTTTTCATAATATGGATAGAATGCGCTACTGATATAAGAAGCTCCCCATTCAACCTGGGTTTACTGCTTTTAAGCATGTTCCTTATAGCGTTTGTCCTAAACACTATATGGGCTCGGCAGGCGTGGTGCCGTTACATCTGTCCCCTGGGTGGAATGAATGGATTGCTCGCAAGAATCTCCATGCTCGAGTTGAGAGCCGATAACACCGTCTGTCTTTCAAGCTGTAACACGCAGGAATGCTACTTTGGGGGACAAAAGACCGAAGGCTGTCCGTTTGGACAGGTTGTCGCCACCCTGCACAGCAATCAGTTCTGCAAATTGTGCGGCAATTGTGTGAAGAATTGCCCGCATTCCGCTATAAGGCTGAACTTGCGCATACCTGGATACGAACTGGGTGAAGTGCGTTACGTACGGGCCGGAACCGGATTCCTCGTTCTCGGACTCGTCGGGGGCTTGCTCAGTGACATGCTGACTCGAGGCTCATGGTTCGACGGCATGTTTTTATGGGCGTCCGACAACTTCATGTTGCGCTTCACCATCCTTTTCGTGGGCTTGATCGCATCTGTAAATATCGTGTCCATGATTGCCGTAGCGCTTTCTCATAGGATGTTCAAAGAACGTTTCTGGGAGAATTATTCGCGTTTCGCCCTCGCGCTGCTTCCGTTAACTGCCCTGTCTTTCCTCGCGTTCCACGCTTTCTATCTGTTCAGTATGGGACCACAAATCCTGGGATTGCTCGCTCAATACCTCGGGATTGACGGAACCCCCATTCCGACGGGAAACGTTGTTTCAACATCAACGATATTCTTCTTTCAGATAATTTTCATAATCACCGGTCTTGTCTGGACACTAATTACCATCCATCGTCTCGGGATCGCCGCCCCGGTGTCAGCATTCTCCAGGAATATTGGGATATTACCCCATGTGATATTCGCAGTCCTCGTGGCCGTTACTTTCACTGCGGTAATTCAAAACGTCATCCTCAATTCCTGACAGGCAACGGAAAAAGCTCGTCTTTAATTTGGCGCTGCATCGACCGCTACCTTGAATAATCTTGTATGCAGCTCAGTAAATAGCTCTTAGAATTTCATGCTCGTTTATTGACCAGGCAAATGCCTGTGCCTACGAGCCCTAGAGCTATAAGCAACGCAATGGTAATCGGCTCATCAAGAATTATGCCGCCTGCCAAAACCCCGAACAGGGGTGTGAGGAATGTGAACGACGCAAGCTTATATGCCGGATAATGTGTTATCAGCCAGAACCAGGCCAAATACGTAATGGTGGCTATCCATATTGTCTGGTAAACCAGGCTGCCGATTATGAGCGGCGTCATCTTCGTGATCCCCGGTTCATTCCAGAAAAAGAAACTCCCCATGAGAGCCACGGCCGAAACAGCTAGCTGGTATAGCAGCGTTTTTGCGGGAGGGATTGACGCCAGAGGCCCAGCCTTGATCAACACCGTGGTAGCCCCCCAGAATATTGCCGCCAAAACTATCATTCCGTCTCCGATGAGCATCGTATAAGTCGGAAGCCTCATGGATTCACTGAACGCCACCACTATGCCAGTAAAAGCGCAAATCAGGCCTAGAACCTGTATAAGCCTCAGATTCTCTCCGGGGATGAACAGCTGTGCGCCTAAGGCTACAACAAATGGTGAAAGATACAGAAAGATTACCGATCGAGATGCGTTAGTGTATTCAAGACCTAAATAAATTAACAGAAACTCTGCGGCGAAAAGAAAACCGGCGGCAAGCCCCCACCACAATGTCCCGTCACGCTCAAATATCGGATTCTTACGCAACAGCATCCATAGACCTACAAGAATCGTCGCCCCCACGGAACGCAGGCCCGATTGCAATACCGGTGAAATTCCCTCACTCGCAATCTTGATTGCAACTTGCTGAAGACCCCAACTCGCGCAAAGAATGACGAGCGTCAGCATTGCCGTCAAATCCAGATCGTCGCTTCTGTTAGCTATGGCCCACCTCCCCAAATAAACAAAATCAAAACTCTCTTATCTCAATTAACAAACAAACTCTAACATTACTTCAAATATTTTCGAGTCGATTTTTTGCGCCAAAATCTTCAGTAAATCATCCCCTTGATCAAAATCAAAAAGTTTGCCCCTATTTATTAACTTTGCTAGACTGAAATCTCCAAAAGTTTCCTCTTCTAGCTCTTTGTTAGGAGGATTGATTTGGATGTCCATACCTTTGAAATTATAGTCTGGATAATATTGGCAGGCCTGGCCATAGGCGCCCTCCTATTCTTCCTCAGAAAGCTGATACTTATCCAACGTTATTGCGAAAAGTGTGGCGAAATAACACCGCTCATCGTTCAGTATGGATATGGCCGGCGTTTCAGTTATTTCATGACATTCATGACGCTTGGATGGCGCACGATGATGATGCAATATTATCCACTGGAGTGCCTGAATTGCGGGCATACCTTCAAAACCCTCAAAAAAGATAATGATCTCGATATCAAGAAGCCTAAGCGTTGGTATGACGCGTCAGACTGGAATGCCTTCGGTGGCCCACAGAATTGGAATCAATTACGACTGGGGCAGCGGATATTCATGATTATAATGATCTCTCTGGGCGTTTTCATCACAATCATGTACCTTTTTGGCCGACCGATCATAGCATTCGTCGAAAGCCTCATTAATTAAGATCTTTCAGCATGTTCATCACGACCCTGGCGCTATCCTGGAATACAAGAAAGTCGTTCTAAAACACTTCTTATGTGATACTATGATAAAATCCGATGGTTAAGTCCCACTAATTGGAGTTCAGTCATGGAAACATGGTGGGCGGGGATATCAGCGCTAAACAAGGTCTTTGTGTGCTCTGCCGTGGTTTTTACAGTTTTATTCGTATGGCAGATCACTATGACTCTTGTTGGCGCCGATACACATAGTCCAGGACACTTTGGTGATTCCGAAGTTTATGGCGACCTCAATGCCCCCATACATTACGAAGGGCATGAATATAACGTAGAAGCTTTTACCCTAATTTCTGTGCGATCGGTTCTGGCTTTTGCCACAATATTCAGTTGGTCAGGAACCCTTTATCTTTCAGAAAGAACGCCAATAATTTTAGCGCTACTGTATAGTTTTTTGTGGGGCGCGGCTGCAATGCTCGCTGTCGCGTTGGTTTTGCATCTGCTTCTGGGGATGCAGGAACAGGGCAACGTCTCTGCGGCATGGGCGATAGGTGAAGAGGGAAATGTCTATATAAGCATTCCGGCCGATGGCGTTGGTAAGATTAGAATAATGGTCAGGGGCGTAATTTCGGTGATTAACGCCCGAAGCAAGAATGGAGACCCAATCGAAGCCGGAACCAGAGTTAAGGTAGTCAACATAATTAACCAGAACACCGTGGAAGTTATTCAATTATGGAATCCGGAGGTTCAATAGCCATGACTACGGCAATGATCATGAGTATAGCGATAGCAGTCATGTTAATATCCATTATCTGGGCCTTGAGCACCCGTTACCAGCGTTGCCCGGCTAACCGGATACTCGTGATTTTTGGAAAAACGGGAAAAGGCGCCGCCAAATGCATTCACGGTGGGGCCGCTTTTGTCTGGCCTCTGTTTCAGGATTACGCATGGCTGGAGCTGGAACCGTTTGTGGTGCCAATTGATCTCAACAATGCGCTTTCGCAGGAAAACATAAGGGTCACCGTTCCAACCACAGTGACAGTAGCGGTAAGTACTGAAGAAGGCGTCATGCAGAACGCCGCGATCCGTTTGCTGGGGCAGGGAATTGAGGAAGTCCAGGCCCAGGCGCAAAGCGTCATTCTCGGCCAGATGAGGCAGGTAATGGCCACCATGCGCATCGAGGAAATAAACCGCGACCGTCAGGCCTTCATGACAAAAGTCAACGAATCACTCTCCGTTGAGCTTGAAAAAATAGGGCTCACGGTAATCAATGTTAACATCAAGGACATTGAGGACGACAGCGGCTACATAAAAGCCCTGGGTAGAAAGGCAGCCGCCGAGGCCGTAAACCAGGCCATGGTTGATGTGGCTGAACAGGAAAAGAACGGAACAATTGGTGTGGCCGAAAGGCAGCGTGACCAGAAACGGGCCGTAGCCGCCGCTAATGCGGCCGCATCCGTCGGTGAAGCCGAAGCGGAAAGAGATCGAAGAAAAGCTTTGGCCGCGGCTGACGCTGAAGCTTCCATCGGTGAGGCCGAAGCCGCTCGTGATCGCCGACAGAAGGTCTCCATGTTGGAAGCTGAGGCTGTTGACATAGAAGCTCAAGCCAGCGCCTCAGTGGCAAACTCGCAAGCCATCCGAAAAGTCGCAGAAGAAGAGGCTCGTTCAAAAGGCCAGGTGGCTTCCGTTCAGGCGGACGGATCAATACGGGTGGCCGAACAGGATGCCCAGCGTCAGGCTGAAGAAGCTCGGGCTCAGAGAGAACAGGCGCGACTCAAAGCCGAACTGGTGGTTTTTGCCGAGGCTGAAAAACAAAAGGCCATCCTCGAAGCAGAGGCGCAAAGGCAAAAAAGTGTATTGATTGCCAAAGGAGAAGCTGAAGGCATTCTCGCAAAAATGCAGGCGGAAGCTGAGGGCGTCAAGTCTCAGCTTGATTCCAAGGCTCAGGGATACAAGGCCCTGGTTGAAGCCTGTCAATCGGACGCACAACTGACTTCAGCCCTTCTGATCATTGAGAAACTCACCGATTTGGCCCACATCCAGGCCGATACAGTTAAAAATTTGCCATTGGAAAAGATAATAGTATGGGATGGTGGCGGCCCCGGAGGCCTGAGCGATTTAGGTAAGAGATTAATGGGAGTCTTGCCGCCAATGCATGAGTTGGCGAAAGTGGCCGGCCTTGAACTCCCGGAATTCCTGGGTAAAGCCACTTCGCAGACACATGCCAAAACCCCTCCCGAAAAAGAAGGGACAAGCAAATAGCTTTTGGGGAATTTACCCGAAGCGATCATTTTAATTCCTGTAGGTTAGGAGAAATTATGCAGCCCATAAAAATCATGCCATGCCTTGACATGAAAAATGGACGAGTAGTCAAGGGAGTCCATTTTGTTGACATCAAGGACGCCGGGGATCCGGTTGAATGCGCCGCCATCTATCATAAAGAAGGCGCCGACGAACTTGCCATGCTCGATATTGCAGCCACACTTGAAAA
>JBFXII010000001.1:0-29812 GCA_050176095.1 Desulfomonilaceae bacterium | reverse complement strand
ATAACTGATTGAATTATCTTTACATACTGAAACCCCGTCACACATCCAACGTGGAGTATAGCCTCTGTCTCACCCGGAACGGCCTTATTGAAATTTGTGGGAAAACTATCAGCCCTTTTTTCAGGCGGAGCTAAGAGAGGATTTGCAGCATCCAGCATGGATGAAAGGGCTGGTTTGAAAGCTTCAGGAAGAAAACCTTTTTCCACCAACCTTTGGCGGGCGCTCCTGATTATGTCGGACACATTGACTTTGGCTGGACATACAAACTTACAGTTAAGGCACAACATGCATTGATAGAGTCTTTTGGCTAAATCTTCAGAAGGTTCGAGTGTTCCTGACAGCATGTTGAATGCCAATGTTACCCGCCCTTTGGCATTTAAGGATTCCAACGTGGTCTCTCCAAAAGTGGGACATCCTGCTCTGCAAAAACCGCATTGAATGCACGCTAGAATCTCACTGTCGACTTCCTCACTAAAATGCTGAATCTTTTCAGGGAATTTTATGTAATTGATGAAGCTATTTTCATCCAGGATATCCTTAATGGAATCTTCAAATCCCATTTTGCCTGGATTGAGAATGTTGTTCGGATCAAGCGCTTTCTTTATCTGCTTCATGACATTTAGAGATTCACCGAGTTGTTTTCCGATATAAGGGGCTTTTGCCATCCCAACGCCGTGTTCAGCGGAGACGGTTCCCTCAAGACGGAGGGTCATGTCGATAAACTCCATCGCTATGCCTTTAACCTTTTCCCAATGTTCAGGGAGGGTCGGATTCATAATGAAAGTAGCGTGTAGGTTGCCGTCCCCAATGTGTCCGAAAGTAGCGACTGGGAATCCGTATTTCTTGCCGATCTTTTGAATTTCAGCTATGGTCTCGGGAATTCGGCTTATTGGAACTCCAAAATCCTCTACAAGGGGAACTAATCTGTGGTGAGGCTGAAGCCTACTCATGGCTGGGACTAGGCCGCCGCGTGCAGCAAACAATTGAGCTTTCTCTACGGGATTATCAGACCAAACGTTCTCTATTCCCCCCACTGATTTGCAAATTTCGTTTATTTTTTCCATTTGTTCTTGAACAGCGGCCTTGGGCCCATCAATCCCCATAAACAACTGACAGTTTACTTCAGGTGGTATATCCATTTTCAGGGCGTCCCGAGCCACCTGGATACAAGCATTATCAAGTATTTCGCATGTGGCCAGTTCCAATCCCGAGGTAAACATTTTTTCTACTGCTTTTCCTGCTGTATCAACGTCGGGGAAAGACGCTTTGGCAAAAGCCTCATATTCAGGCATAGGCAAAATTTTAACCGTGGCCTGAGTAATTATCCCTAAGGTTCCCTCCGAACTTGCAAAGAGCTGAGTGAGATCGTATCCGGCGCTGCTCTTGGGGGCAATATCGCCAGTTTTAATGATTCTTCCATCCGCCATTACCACAGCGAGGCCTTTGACATAGTTCTTCGTGGTACCATATTTGGCGGCTCGAACGCCACTAGCATTAGTAGCAATCATTCCTGCTATTGTTGCAATTGCGGCGCTTCCAGGATCTGGAGGGAAAAAATGAGTCGGCGCTAGCTTTGTGTTGAGGGCATTACAGATCACACCGGGTTCAACCACCGCGTAGGAATCAGCTTTGTTAATTTCCAGAACAGAATTCATCCTCGTAAAGTCTAAGATCAACCCCCCTTTAATTGGCAATACCGCGCCAGTAACTGAAGACCCTGTACCTCGTGCTGTTACAGGGATCTTTTGCTCATTGGCCAGTTTTAGTATCTGGCTAACTTGTTCAGTGTTACTAACAAAGATTACCGCTTGAGGGGCCCCTGCATGAATAGACATGTCGCGGGAATAAGCCAAACAATCTACCGGAGAAACAGTGATGTTCTTGGGACCTACAATTTCTTTCAGCCGCTCGATAAAATCCATAGTCTTTAGCTCCTGAGATTTAATGGGTTTGACCAAATTCTTGAAAAACACGGGAAAATTGTGTTCTGAGGCTAATTAAGAGAGCAAATACCTGTACATCCCTATACAACGCCTAGTTTACAGCATGATGAATTACAAATCAATCCAATTGGATAAAATCAGCGGTGACTTTTAAAAACTTGAATGTGCCTCACAAAAAATATGTTCAATCCAGCTTCGACAATAGGCTCTTAAATTCAATCAGTTTCATTATCAATTTACTGGTGTTCAAAAAAAGTATAAAAATTTTCTAATCATAAATTTTCATTATAAAGAACTGTAAGAGTATTAGGTCATTGTTAGTCATTCTAATTCGCCAAATTCAGAAAATGAAAAATAGGCACTGTGTAATCTAGCCTATACTCATAGACTGTTCCTTAAAATAAGTCCAAGATAGTGATATATGAAGTCCAACGAAACCAACCTTCGCAATTATTGATGGATCAGATGGCTTATGCGGGGTAAGAGACCAAAGATAGGGAGTTTAAAATGATTTACAAAGGATTAGTTTCTTCAGATTGGAATGAATGTTTAGCTCCCACCGGTCCATTCGATCCTGTGGCGTTCATTTATCCTGACCTCAAGAAAGAATTGGATACAATTTTCAAAAACTACACATCTAATAAGATTGCTCTCCCTAAAGCAGTGTCGCAAATCGTTGGATTGCTTCCAAAACCATTTTCAATCGATCAGATGGATGCCTATCTTGAAAGGTCATTTGCGATATACAACGGGGTGTCAGAGATGATTGATCTATTGGCTTCGAAAAACATTCTGTTCATGATCAACACTACGGGAGCGTTAGGTTTTTTTCAGAGGATCATAACTAAGAAGCTAATACCCGATGTTCCGATCATAGCGTCAAACCCATTCATACAGTTTCCTGGAGCCCAAGCAGACCCCAGATTCGATTATTTGGTGTCAGAAATATCGGATAAAGGAAGAAACACAGCTACAATCATGAGAAAGCATGGGCTTTCGTCGTCCAGAGTGTTTGTGATTGGTGACAGCGGTGGCGATGGTCCCCATTTTAGCTGGGGTTCGTCCAATGGAGCATATTTGATAGGTAGTATGACAAAAGCGTCTCTATCTAGATACTGTGATACAAACAAGATTTCCATAAACAAATTTTTTGGGGTCATTTATTCTGAAAATGAACCAAGAGATTTCAAGAGGGAGTATGAGTTTAATTTTAAGGAACTTGGGTTGTATATTTTAGATATGATCAACTAACTCTTGGAACTCAATGCAGTTATGGGATCTAGATTGGCGGCTTTCCATGCGGGATAAATTCCAAAGAGCATTCCGACGAGTACTGAGAATATAAGAGCCCCTAACATGTGCTGTAAAGAAACTACTATGGGCATACCGGAAAAAAACCTCAAAAGTTGACATACCGCTAGCCCGAATATGATTCCTGATATTCCGCCAATAACCCCCAGACACGAGGCTTCTACAATGAACTGAGCTAGTATGTCTTTTCGCCTCGCGCCCACAGCGCGTCTGACACCAATTTCGGAAATCCTTTCTTTAACTGAAAGGAGCATGACTCCAAGTATGCCGACACCACCAATAATCATTGATACTGAGGCAATTGCAATCACAAGTAGGCTAAATGTTCTAACAACCGCGCTTTCAGCCTCCACTACATCCGCCTGATTCTGAATAGTAAAATCGTCCAATGTATCGGGTTTTAGTCTGTGTCGCTCTCTCAGCAGCGATTTGACCTGCGTCTGAACTTTTGAGGTATGTTCGAAGCTTCTTGCTTCAATAAAAATGTGGCTGAGATAGGTGACGTTAAAAAGTTTGTTCATTGCTGTCCGTAGCGGTGTAAAAATCAGATCATCCTCATCCTCTCCCCCAAAATCTCCTTTCGAGACAGTTACTCCGATGACTCTAAAAAAGACCTTACCAATGCGGATTTTTTCGCCCACGGGATACTTATCGGGAAAAAGGTTTTTGGCTACCGTGGGGCCGATTACTGCTACTGTTGACATAAGCCTGACGTCATCATCATCGAAAAATGATCCCTGATCAACAAAAACATTTTTGATCTGAATGAAATCCGGAACAGTTCCGATGACTTTGGTGGAATATGATAGGTTGTCATGCGTAACAAGCATTTTTTTTGAAAAAGCAGGAGCAATTCGGTAGACGTCTGGACATTCTTCCCCAATGGCCTTGGCATCGGATAGAGTCAGAGTTGTCATTAAGCCAATCTGGCCCAATTGTCCTTTCACGCTTCGAGAAATACCGGCGCTCACCATTACCAGATTTGTTCCCATACTCTGTATCCTCCGACGAACTTCGTCCTCAGCTCCTTTACCAATCCCAACCATTATAGTTACCGAGGCCACTCCAATCATAATCGCTAAAAGAGCCAAAGCCACGCGCAATTTCTGTGCGGTTAGGGACTTGATAGCAATTCGGATTCCTCTGAACGGTCGCATCGATCCTCAGCATCCTCAGGTAAAAAATTAATTAAATTGGTAGTTGGAAATAAGGGAATTATTCATTTGAGGGCTTCTATTGGATCTGTGTAGGAAGCCTTTCTGGCCGGCTGTATTCCAGCTACCAGGCCAACCAGGATTGCACAAGCGATGGAGATAGCTAAAGGAATCGCCAAGGCTCCAAAGTGCATTTTCATTAAGTGGGACAGCAATATCACGGTGACAATTCCTGAGAGTCCCCCTAGAATTCCCCCCAAAAAAGAAACTGTTACTGATTCTATCAAAAACTGGGTCAGAATATCGTTTCTGGTAGCGCCCACGGCCCTTCGAATGCCAATTTCGGCCTTCCTTTCATTGACCGAAATGAACATTATGTTAGCTATCACAACCGCGCCAACAAATAGAGAGACTAGAGATATAAGAATCAAAAAAATGTTAAAGGTTGAAGACACTTTGGAAGCTAAAGCCATAATCAGAGTGGGCGTTACAATAGTGAAATCATCTTCTACTCCAGGAGCAAGATTGTGTCTTTCGCGTAATAACATTTTAACGTCGTTAACTGTGTCGGCCATTTGATTCACATCGCTAACAACTATTTTGATGTTGGTTATATAATCCTGATTGAAAACTCTTTTCATTCCAGTGGAAATAGGAACGATGATTCGCGAGTCGAGGTCCAGTCCGGTGGGTGAGGCCCCTTTCTTTTCAAGCACGCCTATCACTTCAAACGGGTTGTTAGCTAAAATAAGCTGTTTTCCAACAGGATCTTCTCCATCAAAAAGCTCATTGACCACGGACTGTCCAATAACTGCGACCCGATTCAAGAGCGACACCTCTGAGTCATTGAAGAAACGCCCGTTTGGTATTTGGGTGTTCCATGTCTCAGCCCAATTCGGGTTTGCGGCTATCAATACGGCATAAGAGTTCTTGTTTTGGTACTTGATAGGAATGTCCCGCCGGTTAATCTGAGGACAGACATCTTTAACGTTGGAAATTTCAGATAGGATTGAATTCGCATCTTCAATTCTGAGCGTTGTCGGAGTTGGTTGGGGCACACCTGGCTTTCTTCCTGCTCCAGCTATGACCATGATCTGATCCAATCCAAATCTCTCAACGCGTGACATTACCTGACTGCGCGCCCCCAACACTGAAGACACTATGGTTGTTAAAGTTGCTACACCTATGATTACGCCTAGCATCATCAAAAACGATCGAACCTTGTTATCTCGCATAGATCGGAATGCTTGGGCCGACATACGAATAATTTTCATTAGAAGTTCTCCTAGCTTGACAATTTGGTCGATCTATCATCACAAATTTGTCCGTCTTTCATTTCAATGATGCGGTCAGCCTGAGCCCCAACATTGGGATCGTGAGTTACTACAACGAGGGTTCTTCCCTGTGCATGCAGATTCCTAAAAATGTTCATGACCTCAGCGCTAGATTTGGAATCGAGGTTACCTGTGGGCTCGTCAGCGAATATTATCTTCGGATTGTTGATCAGAGCCCTCGCTATGGCAACCCGTTGTTGCTGTCCACCGGAAAGTTCCCGAGGTAAATGATTGACTCGGTCCTGCAGCCCGACAGATTGTAAAACTTCAATTGCCTTTTCCCTCATGTCAGAGTCATCATCACTATAAATCAGGGGCAAAATAACGTTTTCCCAGGCGCTCATGCGAGGAAGCAGATGAAATGATTGAAACACATACCCTATCTTGCTATTTCTGATTCGAGAAAGCTCATCATCATCGAGGTCTTGAACCGGTTCACCATCGAGAATATAAGTTCCGGAGCTAGGTTTATCTAAGCATCCCAATATGTTAAGCAAAGTGCTTTTGCCCATGCCTGAAGGGGCCATTATAGAGACAAATTCGCCCTCTTTGATATCTAGAGTAATATTGTTTAAAATTTGGACATCCATTCCATCTTTGTAGAAAATCTTGGATAGATTCTGAATATTAATCATGTAGAGCTCCCAGGACAAATACAGCAAGCTTAATGAATGTTTTTCGGCAGATCACCGGTGACTATAAGGTTTCCTTCTCGTAAGCCGTCCAAAATTTCTGTATATGAAGCGTCTTTCCAGCCGGTATTTACATATCTTCTCTCGATGGATCCATTTTCAATTAAGTATACAAATTTTCTGGACCCCTCCCGCTGAATAGCACGATTGGGAACTGTCAACACGCCTTTTCTCTGATCTAGAAATATGATTACATTTGCGGTCATATCAGGCCTGAGCTTTCCTTCCGAATTATCAACACTAACGGTAGTAATATAGTAAACGACATTGTCTTGAATTGTGGCTGAAGGATAAATGGAAGTGACGGAACCCTTGAAATCCTCTCCAGGGTGCGATGCGACGGTAAAAATTGCTTCTTGCCCAAGTTTGACCTTACCGATGTCATTTTCGTCTACGTAAGCCTGAACCTCGAGCCGTTCCAAATCGATGATTTTGATGAAAGTGGGGGCATTCAAACCTGTGGTTACTGTCTCTCCTTGAATGGTGTTGACGGAAGCTACCACTCCTTTAATCGGAGCGGTTATGGTTGCGTATGAAAGCATTGCCTGAGCATAGTTAAGCTCAGCTTTGGCTTTCTCGTGACGGGCCAACGCCATTTGAAAATTTGAAGTTGTTTTATCGAATTGCTGATGAGAAACCACACCTTTTTCAATCAATGGCTTTTCTCTCTCAATGTCCTTTGATACCCTGTCCATATCAGCCTTGGACTCGGATAGAATTGCTTCCTGAAATTTGACTTTTGCAATAAGGTCATCCTGTTCAAGCTTTGCTATGACCTGGCCTTCTCTGACTGTCTGGCCAACATTGATGGGAAGCTCGACAACCTTGCCTGGAGTTCTCGCTCCCACTTTCACCTCGGAACCAACCATGGGCTTAACTGTACCGGTGGCTTGAACTGTGGCCCCGAGGTCTCTACGAATCACCTTGCTAGTTTTTAGTTTCGTTTTGCTTTTGTTGAAATATTCAGATTGGTAAACGACATAGCATCCGAAGAAAACAATTGTTATGCACGCCACTAAGAACAAGAAAAATCTTTTCCTGTTTTCCAGTATTGCAGTCTTCAGCCTAATAATCAGTCTGGTCTTGGTTTTTTTTACTGGAGTACTTGACAATTTGACCTCTTTAGTAGTGAGCGCTATTATTCAAGACCTTTAGAATATTTATGAAAAAATTGTTCAGCTTAAGGTTCAGAATCATAGACTATATGGTTAAGTATACAAGTCGACCACGAAAATCACGCGCTGATTCCAAAGTTTTTTAGCAATTACTACAAAGACTATTGTGCCTAGATAAATTCCTGTTCTTGACTTTGGCCAATCCTGATAAAGGTTCAGATGTGCTCAAAAATAAAAATTTCATCTGATCATGTTTACTTAGAAGAATGCTTGTGCTATTAATGTCAGATTAAGCTAAAAATTAGCTCAATGACTGTCAGGAGGAAAAAGAGAGTTGGCATTTCCCACTGAAAAGAAAAAATCAATTATCGAAAAGTTCAAGATTCACGAGAAGGACACCGGCTCGCCTGAGGTTCAAATAGCGCTTTTGAGCGAGAGGATAGGTTATCTCACGGAACATTTCAAAATTCACAAAAAGGACCATCATTCACGCAGAGGATTACTGAAACTGGTTGGTCAACGTCGTCGTCTTCTCGATTACCTCAAAACAAAGAGTGTGGATCGTTACAAGACAATTATTGGCGAGCTAGGCATAAGAAAATAAATTGCTTTATCCTATGCGTGGGGGAAAGTTACTGAGATTTTGAATTACGGGGAAAGAGGAATAATTAAAAAATGGTGTACAGATCTAGCTGCGAAGTATCCAGCAAAAAGATCGCTTTTGAAACCGGTCGTGTAGCCAAACAAGCTTCCGGTTCCGTCTTAGTTCAAACTGGCGAATCAGTAGTCTTAGTTACAGCAGTTGCTGAAAAACAGGGAAGGGAAGGAATAGATTTTTTCCCCCTAACTGTTGATTACCTTGAAATGACTTATGCTGCAGGAAAGATCCCTGGGGGGTTTTTTAAAAGAGAGGGACGACCGACAGAAAAGGAAATATTGACTGCAAGGTTTATTGATCGACCGATAAGACCGCTTTTCCCGAAAGGTTTTACTGCTGAAACCCAAATCATTGCTACAGTTTTATCTTCTGATGGTGAAAATGAACCAGATATGATGGCCATTAATGGAGCTTCAGCCGCTCTACACATATCCGACATCCCATTCGGAGGCCCAATTGGAGCTGTAAGAATCGGCAGAGTCGATGGTAATCTGATCATTAATCCTTCATCGGTGGAGGATGCCTATTCAGACCTTAATCTGATAGTTGTCGGTTCTAGAGATGGTATAGTAATGGTTGAAGGTGGCTTCGATCAGGTTTCCGAAGAAGCCATACTAGACGCCATTTACATTGGTTATGAGGAAATTCTGAAGATAGTAGCGGCTCAAGAGGAGTTACGCGCCCAATCTGGTAAACCCAAACGTGTGACCCTAACTCCTGTAGAGGATGCTGAACTTATTGGAACAATTAGAAATGATTGGGGCCATAAGATAAGGGAAAAGCTTAACATCGGTGAAAAGCTTGAACGCCGGGCTCAACTGCATCAATTGTACGACTCCATTTTGGAATCTTTGGACGATGGAGGCAAGGAACGTAAGGGTGAAATACTAGGATACTTGGAAAAACTAGAAGGTGAAGCCGTCAGGTCGATGATCCTCAATGAGGGTATACGAATAGGAGGCCGATCTTTCGAACAGATTAGAGATATTACATGTGAAGTTGGTGTTCTACCTAGAACGCATGGAAGCGCCTTATTTACACGAGGCGAGACTCAAGCGCTCGTAATCGTCACTTTAGGCACATCGTCGGATGAACAGAAAATTGAGGCCTTAGAGGGGGCCAGCTTTAAATCATTTATGCTTCATTACAAGTTTCCTCCATTTTCAGTGGGAGAAGTTAAATTCCTTAGAGGTCCCTCTAGAAGAGAAGTTGGACATGGAGCTTTGGCGGAGCGCGCTATAGCATTTTTGCTCCCCGATGATGAAGAATTCCCGTACACAATTAGAGTTGTTTCAGAAATTCTCGAATCGAACGGGTCTTCTTCGATGGCTACTGTTTGTGGTTCCTCTCTTTCCCTAATGGATGCTGGTGTTCCTATCAAAGAGCCGGTATCGGGAATAGCTATGGGTCTTTTTAAAGGCTCTGACAAGACAGTCGTTGTATCTGACATTATTGGGGATGAGGATCACCACGGAGACATGGATTTCAAGGTTACCGGAACTCGTGATGGTATAACGGCGCTACAGATGGACATAAAAATCCAAGGGATAACCAAAGAAATCTTGACCAGCGCTCTTTATCAGGCCCGGGAAGGTAGGCGACACATTCTCGACAAGATGAATGAAACGATTTCCAAGGCTCGAGATGAAATTTCCCAATATGCTCCTCGGATCTATGTAATGTATATTAATCCCGAGAAAATTCGAGATATAATAGGCCCTGGAGGCAAAATAATTAGGGCTATACAGGAAGAAACCGGTACCAAAATTGAAGTTGATGATACTGGAAAAGTGGTAATCGCGTCCGTGGATGCCGGTGGCGCAGAGGAAGCCAAGAACGCTATAAAGAGCATCACTCAGGAAGCTGAAGTTGGCAAAATTTATATGGGAACGGTTCGCAAAATCACCGATTTCGGAGCCTTTGTAGAAATATTTCCCGGAACTGACGGCTTGGTTCACATATCGCAACTTGCCAATGAACGAGTGAGAAAAGTAACAGACGTCGTAAAAGAAGGCGATTGTTTTCCGGTTAAAGTTATTGGAATCGACGCTCAAGGAAAGATCAAGCTATCCAAGAAAGATGCGGATGGTCAGAACGTGGATTAGTCCTATAGTCTGAGTCCTTTTCTCAACTGATTGCTGATAATTCGTCGCATGAGATCATGATATTCATGCGATGTTTTTAGAAGCCATTATGGATGGTGGCTCGAATTTATGAACGTATCTAAAGATTGTTGCTCTGCCAACCACTATTCGCCCGAATCCTCAAATTACCAAAAAACTACTTTGAATAACGGGGTCCGTATCGTTACGGAAAATATTCCCTACATGCGCTCTGTGTCTCTAGGGATATGGGTAAAGTGTGGTTCTAGGCTTGAAAACAAGAAAGTCAACGGAATTTCGCATTTCATAGAGCACATGTTGTTCAAGGGAACTGCGAGAAGATCTGCCTTTCAGATTGCTCAGGAGATAGATTCTGTCGGTGGAGTTCTAAATGCTTTTACCAGCAAAGAGCTGACTTCGTTCTATTGTAGGGTCATGGCAGAACACCTTGATTTGGCAGCTGATCTTCTGAACGACATCTATTTGGAGTCATGTTTTCCAGAAGATGAAATTGAACGAGAAAAAGACGTAATATGTCAGGAGATAAGACAGCAAGACGATACGCCTGAAGAGCTAATCCATGAGATATTGAGTATGAATTTCTGGAAAGGGGATCCGTTAGGTCAGCCGATTCTCGGTTTTATTCCGACGATACTGAAGATAGACCGAGAGACATTGATGGACTTCAGGCGCGACAAATATAAACCGGAAGCGACTCTAATTTGTGCAGCCGGCCAAATTGAGCACCAATCTTTTTTGGATCTAGTAAAATCAAGATTTGAACAACTCAATGGTGGCTCAATTGTATCGAAGACCACAATCCCCAAGCCCGTTCCAGGGCAAATTTCGGAGGAAAAGGATCTAGAACAGGTCCATGTCTGCATAGCATCGGAAGGGCCAGGTCAGACCGATGAAAGACGTCATGCAGCCTACATTTTAAATACCATTTTAGGTGGTGGAATGAGTTCCAGGCTTTTTCAGGAGGTGAGGGAAAAACGTGGTCTTGCATATAACATTTATTCATTTGTCTCTTCTTTTTCTGACACGGGGATGTTTGGGATCTATTCTGCCTGTGAACCGGGTCGTTTCGAAGAGCTAGTAGGAGTGATTGCTGAGCAGACCGTCGGCCTGATTAGTTCACTGACTAACGAGGACATGAGGCTGGCCAAGAATCAACTCAAAGGAAGTGTTGTTCTAGCCATGGAATCCTCCGAAGCCAGGATGAATCGACTAGCCAAAAGTGAAATCTATTTTGAAAGGCATGTTTCAGTCGAAGAGATCCTACAAGACATAGACAGAGTAACACTCGAAGAATTACGTGAATGCGCTGGCGTAATCCTGCAACCCGGTCATTTCACTACAGCTGTTCTTGGCCCCGTCTCATCTGGCATTGACGTCAACAATTTGTTCAATAATTTCTAGGTAATATGAATAGCTCGTGTGTTAGTATGAGTGCTCATGTTTTTACATGGGCACCGAAATCAGTGGGTATTTTGGACCAGTTTATTGCGGATTTCTACCTTCCTTTTTGAACTGTCTATAATAATGGCCAAAGTTGATAAGCTTCCTGCTCCAAGAAGATTGGTGACTTTCCTGGTTTTCTTGTCAAAGGTCTGAACTTGAATCTCACCAAGAGGCACATTATAAAGATAAACATCTTTTATCAAATACTTGGTCACAGGCAATGATGTCCCATCAGCTATGCTCACAACTCCCTTTCCAACTTCTCTGACCTCAACCTGTTTTGAAATTTCCCTCAACAGAGATTTATCGACTAAACTATGGGTAGCTCCGGTATCTAAAAGGAACCTATGAGGAGCTCCATTCTTGCCAAATTTTAACTGTACAAAAACTTGGCCCTCTTCACTCATGGAAACTGCGACTCCGTTGGCGCCATAAGTAACAACAGTCAGTTCTTCAATTATTCTCGTGGCGATCTTCTTTGTTTGGGAATCTGGTTTTAGTTGTAGCGCTAGCTCAGCATCCTTTCTGGCGTGAGACAAATTGTCATGTCTCAAATGAGCCAAACCTCGCGCCGCGTATGCGAAAGCAGAAGAGGGGTCCAATTCGATTGCACGATTCAGATCACCCAGCGCGCGGTTTACTGATCCCACATTTATGAGAGTCACAGCTCTATTTATAAACGAGGCCGATCGTAAGGAATCATTGCTATGGGGAGTTTTTATGGCTGCGCTGAAATCACTGATAGCCTCATTCTGGATTCCCTTCTTCAAGTTCAACATTCCTCGAAGATGAAGACCTGATGCGAGTGTTTCCCCCTCTAATTCATCAGATTTTAGAACTGAAACAAGATCCCTCCAGGAATTCTTCACGTCTCCTTTTTGGTAATAGGCCTGGGCTCGAGCCAACTTGACGACATGGGAGTTTTTCTTGTTAGAGTCGAGCAGATCCAACGTCTTTGAGAACTTTTCAATGGCAGTCTGATAGTTTCCTGATTTTAGATAAGACTTTCCCTGTTCGAAGCAAGTGGTCGCATTGTCAAGGGCATGACAAAAACCACATCCAGATTCCAAACAAAATAGAAACACTAGCAACAGAAGAAAACACCTGGAAAGCCAGTTCAGTTTAAGCATTTCGCTGCCCCAACGGCCCTGTTATTCAGACTCGTCACTCAACTATTGATGTCATGAAAAACAAAGTTCTTTTAAGTAGTAAATAACATATCTTCGAAAAAGTGTCCACAACATCTACGATCAATCAGAGTGATCGTCGTTCCTTCCAGTCTCGAATTCGTGCGGCCAATTGTCCGACGGCGACAATGTAAAGAATCAGACCAATCAATACAGTCATTTTGGATATATATTCCCATTCCAAATCTAGAAAAAAAGTCTGGCTTCCATCAATCAAAAAACCAAATGGCACGATCAAAATAAGGGCTGCCAATGCCTTATATTTGAATGGAGTTGGCAGGTCTCTCGGGTCATATTCGGAATTTGTTTGATTGTCATTAACAGCCGGTTTAGTCTCGGCGCCACTTCTGAGTTCATTGTCCATGTTTATTTCCTCGGTTGAATGTTATTGAACCACTCTACGATTTCCTGAATCTCAGACAATTCTCTTCCTGATATCTTTCGAACCGTAGTAAGGATCTGTTGAGACAACCAAAATCGCTCTTCCTTGTTGCAATGATCAGCTAGCTCAACGTAATCCCTTAAAATATTAGCTATAATGCGTGCCTGATCCAAAATTGAATCAGCTACCACTGAATCAAGTTTTCGTTGACGTGCCTCTAGAATTGTAACTACTTTTCCAGATTCTGAGGTTTCAGGATCATCAGAAAAACAAAGATTTTTTATGATAGCGCAAGCCGCTTCCAAAGTAATCCTGCATCCTTTCTCGAGTTCCACAGGTTTTAAAGGGGGATAAATTTTCTTGAGCCGAACTCCCGTTTTGAAATCGTAAAACTCCAATGTCGGTTCCTCAGATTCTGACTGCAGTAGCCTAACTATGATTGAGCCTTCTCTAATGAGAATATGGTCACTTTTTGATTGGTTCGTCATGACAATATATTAAGTCAAATAATCCGTATGCGTAATAGGCTATGGTGTTGAATGAAAAAAATGATTATTATAATTACTGGTCTATATATAACCTGAATTATTCGGACCTGGAATAAATTTCCGTAAAATGAGGCCAACATGACCAATGCTGGAAGAGATTCCGCTGAAGGATTAGAGACATCTGAAAAACTGTATCAGAGGCGTTTTGACAATTTGTTCAGGGTGGCCATGAAAATTACTTCGTCACTTAACATCAGCACAATTCTTGAAGTGATTAGAGACGAAGCCAAAGCCACTTTGCCTCATGTCAAGGAAGTCTGTCTGCTGCTTTTAGATCCTGAAGCGGCTAACTATACCAGACCTCTACGCTGCGCTATGAATTCCAGCCACATCAACTGCCAGTTGTGCAAACGGGGGCGTTTTGCGGTCGATAACGCTCTTCAGAAAAAAAATGGATACATATGCTTTGAAATGGATTCGACCGGATGCGAGCTAGTGACGACTGATGAGCCGACTGACGGGCTCTCCGAGGTAGCTCTTCCGATTTATCATGGTGGACAAGCGCTTGCAGTTCTAGACGTCATAGCCAAAGAAGAATGTAAAATCTCACAGATGGACCTTGTCCTATTGAAAGATTTGGCTGAACTTACTTCGAACGTGATCATGAATGCCAGGAAACATTGGAAGGTTGCCCAGGAAAAAATTACATTAGACCAAATTCTAGGACATCTTAGGCCATTTGTGCCTCAGACCGTGCAGAAAATCGTCGAAAAAGATCCTTTAGCTCCCTCTCTGGAAAAGAGAGAAGTTGATGTAACGGTTTTATTCATAGACGTCGCGGGTTACAGCCATATTAGTGAGTCATTGACTCAAGAACAGGTAAATTTTGTAATTGAAAAATATTTCTCCAGTTATTTAGATATCTTATATCAATACGATGGTGACATAAATGAAACGGCGGGAGATGGTTTGATGGTAATTTTCCAGGGTCCATCTGGCAAAAATGCCATCAACTCGGCCAGAGCAGCACTAGGAATACGAAAACGCACTGAATCAATAAATATAGAGCTGAAAGGTAGATTTCAGCCCGTTAACATTCATATGGGAATGAATTCTGGAGCAGCTTCTGTTGGAACCAGTCGATTTCAGGGTCGGGCCGGAGCCAGAACAACGTTTACTGCCACCGGACCCTTGACGAATTTAGCTGCGCGGCTAGCAGCGGTATCTGAGCCTGGCCAAATTCTGGTTGGACCAGAGACAGCCAGGAGAATTAATGGTCTTTTTCGACTCGAGAAGCTTGGGCCAATGACGTTCAAAAATATAAAAAATGCTGTAGAGGTTTATAATCTGTCAGGTTCTTTAGATACATCCAGCCAAGAATAATTGGGCAAATTACATAAGTTCAGATTTAAGAACTGCCCCATGCTCTTTTGTCTTTACTTCAACTGACTCTCCTAATAGTATCCGCCAAAAATCTCTTAGTTGCATCGTGAGTTGGCTTATGCGCATTAAGCGTCTTGAAATCAAAGGTTTCAAGAGTTTCCCAGATAGCACTGTATTAGAGTTTGGGCCTGGAGTGACCTGTGTAGTAGGTCCCAACGGATCGGGTAAGAGTAATATTCTGGAAGCACTACGATGGGTCATGGGAGAACAGCGTGTAAAGGTCTTACGTAGCCGTAAGATGGACGATGTAATTTTTAACGGCTCTGAAACTCTTAAACCAGTTGGATTGGCTGAAGTTCGTTTAATTCTGGTCAATTCAAGCCGGGCATTTAGTTCCGTTTTTGCAGATTATGATGAAATAATGGTGTGTCGGAGGCTTTTTCGTGATGGGTCGTCTCATTACGAAATTAATAATATACCTTGTAGGTTATCGGATATAACAGATTTCTTTTTGGACACAGGTGTAGGAAAAAATTCATACGCAATAATTGAACAAGGACGTGTGGAACAGATTGTGGCTGCTAAACCTGAAGATCGTCGTCTGATAATTGAGGAAGCGGCTGGAGTCAACAAATACAAGCTCAGAAAGGAAATTGCTTTAAAAAAATTAGAAACCACGAATCAGAATCTTTTGAGATTATCGGACATTATTGGGGAGGTAAGGTCACAGAGCATCTCATTGCGCAGGCAATCGCAGAAGGCTCAAAGATACCAGAAACTATTATCGAAACTACAATCGATGGAAATCTCAATGATTATCCAAAAGGTTGCAAGATGGAATCAGGAGTTTGATAGCGCCAGACAAAAGATGTTTACACTAAAGATCGAACTAGGTCAGGCTGAAGCCAAATTAATTGAAAAAAACTCTGTCTTGGAGAAGCAGAGATTTGTCAAAATGAAGGCCGAGGGAGATTACAGAGATACCCTAGAAAAAAAACACTCTTTGGAGTTGGATCTGCGTTCCAATAGAGACCGAATCGAGAGAACCAGTGAACGTCTCAGTGATGTCAGAACACTCTTGAAAAATGTCGATTCCCAAACAATCGCCTTGAATGAAAACAAGAACAAAGCTTCAGATGAATACACCCTTGTTGAACAGGCCCTCTCTGAAGCCAAAGGCAAGCTAATCAACTTTCGTAAAGAACTTGAAACGGCTCAAGAACTTCATTCAAACTTGGCTGAAAAAATTTCCCGAAATCGAAAACTACTGAACAGACTTCGAGATGATCTTTTTAGATCCTTGCAGGAATCGGCTCTGGCGAGAAACAAGAAAGAGAGCCTTCTAAGAAGAAAACAAGAGCTTGAAGTTCGGCTCGAAAGAAGAAATGTAGAGAGGGGTGAGATTCTAGCTCAGATAGAATCTGCAAAAAAAAATATAGAAACTCTTCTCAACAAAATAGCACACATCTCTGAATCCTTGAAAAAACACTCTTACGTAGAAGAACAACTGTCCCAAGAAAAAAACTCTCTCCAAAAAGTAATACAAGAACTTGTTACCTCTATTCGGGAAAGGGAAAAAGATTATTCGGCCTGTCTTTCGAGATTACAAACCTTGGAAGAGATCCAAGTGGGTTACCATAGCTATCGTGATTCTATAAAACGTATAATGAATCAAAAAAATCAACTAAAAGGCGGGAAAATCTTGGAGCCTGTTGGTGAGATAATTGACGCTCCTGCGGCTTACTACAAAGCATTAGCAGCCGTTCTTCAAAATAGGTTTGAAATGATTGTCTCGTCTTCGGTCATGGATAGTGTTTCCCTCACCGATCAGTTGAAGAAGGATAATTTAGGGAGGGTTTCTTTTTTCCCTATTGAGCCTAGATTCTCGAAAATTGATAACTCATCAAAAAGTCTAGAAAACGCTACGCCCCTAATTGATCTGGTTACCGTTCGTCCAGGATACGAAAGTTTAGCTGGATTTCTACTTCAAGATGTTTTCGTTGTGGAAGACTTCAGAAAGGCTGCTGAAATATGGGATCAAAATAGTCTCCAAATTAACTTGGTGACAAAAGAAGGCGACTATTTGAGCCGATTTGGAGAGGTTTCTGGAGGATCAGAAGAAATTCTGGGAGAGCAAGTTTTAAAAAAAAGGCATGAAATTAATGACCTAAAGCAAAAAGTGGTTAAATTTATTGATGATCTGAATCAAGCTAAAGCTGATCTAGATGAAAAGGAAAGAAAACTTGATCAATTGAAATCCAAACTCGTAACCTTGTCCGAAGAAATCAGTCGATTAAAGATTGAGGAACTTAGGCTGCAGTCGCAGCATGAAAACTTCAAGAATGTTCTGTCCACTTCTGTCAGCCAAATGCAGACCTTTGAGATGGCTGAAACAAGATTTGCAAAGGAGATTAGTCAAATATGCAATGAACTTCAACAAACGGATTCTTTAATTGAAACCATGACTAAGAAATCTGAGTCTATTGAGTTAGAAAAGCAGAAATATCAGTCGATGGGTAATGTTCTGCACCAGGAAAATTCTGATCAACAGGCGAAAATAGAAAAAACAAAAATTCAATCAGCAAAATTTAGTGAAAGAGTTCGATCCCTGGAAAGAGAAATTAATTCGGCTCAGGAGAAAATATTCTATTCAGACCAGCAACTAAAAAAGTTGTCCGAGGAGAGAATCAAGGGATTGGAGTTGGAAAAACAGCTTCTCGAGAAATTACATGCTGTCAGTTCTCAAGAAACGCAATTGATGATGTCTCATAGGCAAATAAATATATCGCTAGAATCCTTCAAATCTGCCGTTGATAGCTATCAAGAAAATTGTTCAAGTTTGGAACACGAAGTTCAGGATCTCAACAAGACGGTCAAAAAAAACGCCCAACAGTTGCACGAGCTGGAAGTCGAGAATGCTAGACTTGAAGAAAGCATCTTGAACGCGAAAAATAAAATTCATGAGAAATATAATATTGATTTGAATGAAGCCGAAGCATTTACTGAGGAGATTTCAGAGCAAGAAATTAATTCAGTTAGAGAAGAACTTACGTTATTTGGACCAGTAAATCTAGCAGCTATAGAAGAGAGCAAATCAGTTGATGAGCGTCTCGAATACTTGAGAAACCAACAAAATGACCTGAGAAAAGCTGTAGCCACACTTCATGAAACTATTGACGCCATCAACCAGACGACACGTGAAAGATTTATAGAAACATTCCAAAAAGTAGATCAACAGTTTCGAGAGATTTTCCCCTTCCTGTTTGGTGGTGGTCAGGCAAGGCTCGAGCTTAGCGATACCGAGAACCCTCTGGAAACCGGGGTTTCAATACTGGTTAGGCCTCCGGGAAAAAGGTTTCAGAACATGGATCTACTATCAGGAGGAGAAAAAGCCTTAACTGCGGTAGCCCTTATCTTTTCGATTTTCCTGATCAATCCGTCTCCTTTTTGTCTTCTGGATGAGGTTGATGCCCCCCTCGATGATTCCAATCTGGCTCGTTTTAACAATATGCTTAGAAAATTATCGCAGAAGACGCAATTTCTCGTGGTGACTCACAACAAGATGAGCATGGAGGAAGCTGACGCTTTGTTTGGTGTAACCATGGAAGAACCGGGGGCTTCAAAAGTGGTTTCAGTAAAGTTTGTCGATTAATACCGTGTCAAAATAGATCCGTGACTGGAGATTTTCTTAAAAACTAATGCTAGTAAATAAGCCCCTCCGGCCAACAAAATCGTCGTTGCTCCAGGGGGAATGTCCGGCGAATAACTTATTATTAAACCCGATGACGTGAAGAGAATGCTGAGAAGTGTTGACATCAACATTATCTTCCAAAGGGAGTTAGAAAATAAGCTCGCAATCGCGGCCGGAAGGGTGAGCAGAGCAATACACATCACTATACCCACTACAGTGACCAAACCGACTACAGTGAGAGCTGTCATAGCAAGGAGCGACAAATAATAAATATCTATATTTAATCCGCGTAATGATGCGAACTCCTCATCGAAACACACGGCTAGAAATTGATTATAAAAAAGCATGACGGAGCTCAGAATCAAGATATCTAAAATAACAAGCAAATACAGGTCCTGTTCAGTTACCATTAGAATATTACCGAATAAATAACCCATAAGATCTGATGTATAACCGGGTGTCTTGGCAATGAAAACAATTCCTAAAGCCATACCAATGGCCCACATTGCGCCAATGACCGTGTCCTCTCTTTGTTTGGCATGAATGCTCACCAGTCCAATTATCAAGGCTGAAAATAGGGCAGCAAAACCAGCTCCCCAAAGAGGATCAATACTATTCTGAGGGTAAAGGGTATTGAAAAATATTACTGCGCCGATACCTCCGAGAACCGTATGCGAAATACTGCCAGCCAAATATGAGATACGTCTTACGACAACAATCGGGCCAATAACTCCAGACGCTGAGCTAACTAGTATAGAGGCCAGAAACGCATTTTGAAGAAATTCATAGGATTTCAGGTCTGTTAAAAATTGATGCAACTTCCAGCCCTCCCCGAATCACACTGGTCGTGACGCACCATTTTCATGGGTGTTCCATAAATCGCGTTTATTATTTCACCATTTATCTCTGAGGTTGGGTGGGTTACTACTCGCTTTTTTACGCACACAACCCTTTGTACATACCGTGATACATAGCCCAAGTCGTGAGATACCATTACAATTGTGATAGATTTGTTTAACTGACGAAGCAACTCGTAGATTTCGTTTTCTATTCCCATGTCAAGATTAGACGTTGGCTCATCAAGTAACAGCAGGGCGGGTTCGCATGCCAAAGCTCTTGCAATCAACACTCTCTGCCTTTGACCTCCGGAAAGGGACGAGAAAGAACTTCGTGCTTCATTTCGAAGTTTAACTAATTTAAGCTTTTCAAGACATACCTGCTTGTCCAATCGAGAGTAAGGACCGATTCCACGCGACTGGGCTAGACGTCCCATTAGAACAACATCCATCACACTAACAGGAAAGTGAAAATCAAATTTAGCGTGCTGCGGCATGTATCCCACACGTTTCTTTGATTGTGAAGGATTTGATCCAAAAAGTTCAACAGTCCCATGGGTAGGTTTTAAAAGTCCCAGTATGATCTTGAGTAATGTGGTCTTTCCACCTCCATTCGGTCCCACAATGGAAATAAAATCTCCATTCTGGATATTGAGGTCAACAGCTTCCAGGATCAAACTACCATTGTAGGAAAAGTCAACATCTTTAATTCTAATAATCTCAACTTGTTCTGATGGCAAATTCACACCTATTTCAAACTCGAATGAATCTTTTGAACTATCTTTTCCAGATTGGCTATGTAATTTCTTTCAAGCGGATCAATTTCAACCACTACACCGTTAATACCTTGTGCCAAGGTATTCGCTCCTTTTTTGGAAAATTGGGGCGCAACAAAGACCACACTGACATTTTCTCTCCTAGCAGAATCAATTAATCTTGCCAATTGCTTGGCCGTTGGCTCTTTACCTTCGATCTCCACAGCCCTTTGGACAAGACCGTAATCATCAGCTAAGTATCCGAATGCAGGATGATAAACATAGAAACTCTTGCCCTTGAACTTTGATAAAGAATCGCTCAAATTAGAATCAAGTAAATCGAGCGCTTGCTTCAAGTGTTGAGTGTTATTACGAAAAAGATCGCCATACTCAGGAAGAAAGCTTGAAAGTGTCTCTGCGATATTTTCACAAATCATTTTTGCATTCTTAGGACTGAGCCAAACATGAGGATCCAAATTAGAATGATTGTTCCCATGACTTGATTCAGATTGATTGATGTGAGCTACATTCGTATCTTTGGATTTATGTTCACCCCGTCTCTTGTGGTTGTCGTGAATGTGTGGTTTAGATCCATGTTTGTCATTTTCCATTTTCCTATAGATAATACCCTTGTTTGTGTCTACCACCTTGAGGTGGGGAAAAAGCGATGGAAATTTTTCCAGCAACCTTTCTTCAAACGGCATCCCCGTCTTGAAATAAATCTTACCTGAACTCAGCTTGGACAATCGGGATGGTGTGGGCTCAAAGGTATGAGGATCCTTGCCACTAGAAACCAAAGTTTCGACTCTTACAGCGTTTCCGCTGATTTGTTCGACAAAAAAAGCATATGGCTCAATTGCAGTAAACGCAGTAATTTGTTCCCCCCTAGCTGGAAGGGCAGCAAGTTGGCTAAAACAATATCCCATCACCACTAAAAACACAAAAAAATTGGGCCTCTTCAATGACATGAATTCTCCACATTTATTCTTGAAAATTCACTATTTTGACATCCGCAAATTCTGAATCGTTAAGAGTTGCTTGCGCCCTGTTGGAGCAGACCAAATGCATGGCATGACAGGCGTCACATTCTTCTAGTCGATGGTCAACGGAGAACTGGTCCCAATGATTCTTTTGGTGAGGTAGAAGAACCCCCGTGCCACGACAAAGCGGACAAATGCTTCCCAAAGCTGCAAGAACAGCATGTCTTATGAATTCTGAGCGATTAGGTATGCCTTTCATTGCGTTTCTAAGGGATTCTGGAACTTTAAACGTGATAATTTCCTGCTTTTGATTTTTCATAAGGCCTCGTCTAGGAAATTCATTAATGAGCTGAATTAAAATAATACCATGTAATACCTATACGTCAAGAATGTCTCTAATGTTCAAAAACGGTAGTCTATTTCGCGCTTTTGCTTGACAATTTATCTTTTATTTTATATTAGTTAAATATAAAACTTAAAGTAATAAAGCTTTTTGTTAGCTCAAGGGCCTGTATATCATGAAAAAAATACTATTTATGTGCTGGCTAATTATTGCCTGCTTTCTCATTATGGGCAATGTGTATGCATGGGAAGTGCCTAATTATGTCAGAGCAGACGGTGGGGTCCGAATGTGGTTCACAGTTTTAGAAGGGGACCTCATTCAGAGCGACAGGACAAAAATAGGCATATCAGAAAACATGGGGTTAAAAAAGGACAAACTTGCGTGGGAGTTTTTTGCTGATTTGAGGATTTATAACGCTCATGTTTTCAGGCTAAACGCTGAACCTGGTACTCTTTATGATCAGTCTGTAAATGGGTCCTACGAAAAGATTAGAGACTGGCGTTTGGGATATGATCTTGATTTTTACATGACCCCTCAAATCCTTTTTGGGGGCAACGTGGACCTTGTTTTTGCAGGATACGATACGAAAGTTAGCAACTCTCTTGTAGGAGATAAGCTGTACAACTACAGTGAAAGCACATCTTTAACATTTCCCACAATAGGGTTTCACGGGACCTTTTATCCGATCTTCGAGAACATCGCTTTACGTCCCAAGATTGGGGGACGGGTTGACTGGTGGAATTACAATAGTCTTGAGACATGGCGCTGGCAGGTCATGAGTGGAGTAGACATACCAGTGAACATGTTCTGGACATGGACCATCAGTGGGGGCTACAGAGCTGATCACATTAAATTCAAGAGTAATACCGATACTCAAGATATCAATCGCACAGGTTTTTTCCTAGAAACCTCCGTTCTTTTTTAGGCTGTGATTTGAAACAGATTTAGACCTGATTGAGTAGGGCGTCAATCTTGGTAAGAATTTCTCCTGCACTACCAATTACGAGTAGATCTGTAACCTGAGAATGAAGCGCGGACGGTTCCCTATTGATTTCAATTATGGTAGCAGGAGGGGTTTTCATTTTAGCCACGATAGGGATTTGCGCTGCAGGGAAAACCTGTAAAGATGTCCCTATCACAAGTAGAACATCACATTTCTGAGACTGAATCTGAGATATCATCATGGCTTTTGATGGTATGGGTTCGCCAAAAAAAACTGCATCCGGTTTTAGAAGGCCCCCACAGTCATTGCACCTTGGAGTCTCTTGCTGACCCGAGGAAATGCGTTGTTCCACTTTCTCAATGGACTCAAGGGATTTGCATTTCATGCAAATGGCTCGAAGTAGGTTGCCATGAAATTCAACAACTTCGATCGAACCGGCTTTTTGGTGCAGGTTATCGACATTCTGAGTTATGACGCATTTCATCAAACCGCTTCTTTCCATTTTTGCTAACGAATAATGAGCCGCGTTGGGAACTGCGGACGCAAGATCAAAGTCTCCCGATTTTTTTAAATCAATACTCATTTTCCAAAATCTCGCCGGATTTTGGAGAAAGCGATCTATAGAAAATTCACCAGGGTCGACCTTGGTCCACAAACCCCCAGGACTTCTAAAATCGGGTATGCCTGATTCGGTGCTTATACCGGCGCCTGTGAGAGCAACAAGGTTTTTTGCGCTACTTATAATTTTAGCTGCTTTTTCCAAAGTTTTGTTCATAAGACCCCTCATATGGTGTATAAATGATATATTACTTAAGACGCGGCAAAAACTACCGCCATTCTAGCAATTTCACAAGCTGCTTAAAAGAGGAGCATTGCGAAAATTTTTCCTAGGTTTCTCAACTAATGATCTAGTCTGGGGTATCTATGCCTGATAACAATTTTTTATTTGAACAGCCAATCTAAAGCGTTTTATAATAAGAAGTTGGATCGTTGACATCAAGTGATGAAACACTATTTGTAAAACAGGCTTCTCGGGAACTAATGGTTCTTAATCGAAGGGCTTCATGGATCAGGACACTATCTGCATAAACAGGACGCTTCAAGGGGATTTTTCTGCATTTGAAGAGCTGGTTGATAAATATCAGGGCAGGATTTATAGGCACCTGAGAAAAATGGTTCACGATAATTCTCAGGCGGAAGACCTTTTGCAAGAGACCTTTCTTAGCGCCTATAAGGGCTTGGGTTCATTTACCGGGGCTTCATCATTTTCTACCTGGTTATTCAGAATAGCAACAAATGCCGCCCTAATGTTCTTAAGGAAGAATGTTCATGATTTTGTAGAGTACGATGATGCCTTGGAAACGCAATATCATGAAATGATGACAGCATCGCCGGAATTTGTAAGCACTCCGTTGGAAATGCTCTTATCAATGGAGGGTAAAAAAATTTTGGAACAGGCCATAGATGAACTTCCGTTAATATACAGGACGGTCATGATTTTGAGGGATATAGATGGATTTACTATTGAAGAGACAGCCGATGTTTTAGGGTTGACAATTCCTGCGGTAAAATCAAGATTGCATAGGGCTAGAAACATTGTCCGAGAGGCATTGACTGCTTATTATATGGAACAAGAAATGCCCGATACTCAGAGAGTTAGTTAAAGCTATGAAGAAATGTAGTGATTTCTGCAAGAAATTATCTGATTATCTGGATCGCGAATTGTCAGAAGCTGAGTGTAAACTTATAGAAGATCATCTTCGACAATGTCCTCCTTGCGCAATAATTTTTCAGGGTCTTGAACGGACAGTGTCGTTATGCGGCAAGGGAATATCAGATGAGGTTCCGCCGGCGGTGAAGCAAAGATTGATAAATTTTTTGAGAAATCGTTGTTGTAATGATTATGTTAATAAATAGGTTGAGAGGAGTAATGAAATGTCTGACAGCGGAAAGCTTTTGCACGTGACGGATGCAAATTTTGAAGAAGAAATACTTAAATCATCCACCCCCGCGCTTGTGGATTTTTGGGCCGCGTGGTGCGGTCCATGTCGAACCGTAGGGCCGGTTGTCGAAGAATTGGCAAATGAATATGGGGAAAAAATAAAAATAGCCAAACTTAACGTTGATGACAACAAACAGACGCCCTCCAAATATGGTGTTAGGGGTATTCCCACGCTGATGCTGTTCAAAAATGGGCAGGTGGTAGATCAAATAGTTGGCGCTGTGCCGAAGAGTAAAATTAAGGAATTGCTCGACAAGGTTAGCTAATGAAAACGGGATTGGTAATTCTAGGAGGTGGTCCTGCCGGTCTGACTGCAGGAATGTATGCGGCGCGAGCCAGAGTTCCGGCTCTTCTAATTGAAAAAGGCGCAACCGGTGGCCAAATGGCCGCCACTGAATGGATTGATAATTACCCAGGAAACGTTGAGCCTGTTTATGGATATGAGTTGGCTCAGAGGATGGAATCTCAGGCTCGAAAATTTGGACTTGAGATCACAAACAAGGATATTGTGTCTGTTGACAAATTCTCAGAAGGTTATGAGCTTACCGATGACTCTGGAATGAAAGTTGAGTGTAGGGCCGTAATACTTTGCACAGGAGCTGTTCCTGTTAAATTGGGAATTCCAGGTGAGAAGGAATTGGCAGGCAAAGGTGTTAGCTATTGCGCAGTATGTGATGGTCCTTTTTTTAGAGACATTGAGGTTGTCGTAGTTGGAGGCGGAGATTCGGCTGTTGAAGAGGCTGTTTACCTTACTAGGTTTGCAACCAAAGTTCATTTGATACACCGTCGCGACAAATTACGCGCTGTCAAAGAAATACAGGAAAAAGCTTTTGCGAATCCAAACGTTATATTTCACTGGAACAGTGTTCCAATAGAGATTGTCGGGGACACTGAAGTTAAAGTTGTGAAAATTAAATCTACTCTAGATGGTAGCGTAATAGACTTGCCAGTTGGGGGCATATTCTTTTACGTGGGTATCAGTCCGAATAATATGCCTTTTAAGCACCTCGTAAATGCTGATCCCGCAGGGTTTGTGATAACGGATGATTCCATGGCTACGTCGGCTCCTGGAATATTTGCGGCAGGTGACATAAGATCAAAGATTCTTCGTCAGGTTTCGACTGCGGTTGGAGATGGAGCTATAGCCGCATTCAGCGCTCAACACTATTTGGAAAGAAACACGTAGGAATAAATAGTCGTAGAAGACATTGACTTTTTTTATAACCAAGAGCCGGGAAGCCTACGACCTCCTGGCTTTTTATATTTTTGAAATTAGAGTAATGTAAAAGCGGTTCGAAACCTTAAATCCCGCTTATAGAAAGAGAAAACAGTTGTGCTATCATTAACAATATTTTATAGTTAGGTTTTGCAAAGCTAGAGCTATTTGGATCGTCTGTGATATGGTTGGGCTTCATGTCATTTGAGGTGGGTTGGTCAAAGAGGATTGCGATGAAAAAATTGGCGTTTGTGGCCCTTATATGTTTACTGTTTTCTGGTTGCTCCTTGAGCAAAGCTTGGAAATGGTTTGATGAAATGGAATGGGAAAGAGACGATCAGACTATAAAAATAATAGAGTTGTTTATAAAGTAAAAGGTTAGTAAATATATTGGATGCTTGCCGAAAGCGCTGCTTCTATTTTGGAGCGGCGCTGTTTTTTCTCCGGGAGGAACGATGTCAAATTTTTCTATTGATAGAGAAATGCTTGAGTCTTATAGCACGTCTGAAATTAAGAGGATATTAAGGGAGGAATATGATGATTACACGTCTGAAGCCATCGAGATTTTCAAGGACATTCTTGAATCACGTGGAGAGGAAGGTCCATCAAATTTCATGGCGTTTCCAGGGAATACAGATATGAATCAAGCTCCCCAAGATCATTTCAAAGAAGGTCTTTTCATCAGAAACCCATCAGACGCAATCAATTTTCTAAATAACCTTTTATCTGGAGTAATGAATGGTACGGTCGAGCCTCCTAAAGCAGGGGTAAGCGTAGAAATAGTGATGGCAATTCTGAAAGCTCAGGAGGCTGCTTTCTTGACAGAAGGTGAAGAGGAATAAGAAAATGATAACCTCGGTAGTGGCTAACGGTTATGATTTGGATTTTGATAAAGGCAATGGCTTAATCCCTGCCATAGCTCAGGACGTGCGATCAGGCAAGGTGCTCATGATGGCTTACATGAATGAGGAGGCTCTTCAGACAACACTGAGGGAAGGCAGAGCATGTTACTGGAGTCGTTCTCGTAAGGAGCTTTGGCGTAAAGGGGCAACCTCTGGTGACATCCAAATAGTGAGGGAAGTATTAGTCGATTGTGATCTGGATACCATTCTATTGCTGGTGGACCAGCAAGGAGATGGCGCTTGCCACACCAAAAAGTGGACTTGTTTTTTCAGGAGAATAAATAAGGAAGGAGTCTTGGAAGAGATTGATTAGAAACGATCCATTAAGGTTGGTAATTCCCAAAGGCAGTCTCGAGCAGGCTACAATAGAGCTTTTTCGTAGAGCGGGTTGGAATATCACCGTGTCGCCTAGGAGCTATTTCCCATCTGTCGATGACGATGAAATAATCATGGCTCGTTTAAGAGCTCAGGAAATTTCAAGATACGTCGAATCAGGAACTTTTGATGCTGGTCTTACCGGCAAGGACTGGATTCTTGAAAATGAATCCGATGTTCGCGTTATTGATGACTTAGTTTATTCAAAAGTTTCACAAAACCCTGCTCGCTGGGTGCTTGCAGTCGATGCTGACTCTAACTATCATGTTCCCGAAGATTTAAATGGCAAGCGAATTGCCACAGAATTAGTTGGAGTAACAAGGAAGTTCTTCTCTGAACGTAATATCAAGGTGGAAATAGAGTTTTCCTGGGGAAGCACGGAGGCCAAAGTTAACGAAGGTGTAGTTGATGCTATCGTGGATGTGACCGAAACCGGAAGCACCCTGAAAGCAAATGGCCTGAGAATAATTCACAATATTTTGACCACCAATACCCAATTGATAGCAAACAAAAAAGCCTTTGACGATCCTTTTAAGCGCGAAAAAATTAACCAAATTCATTTGATGTTGCAATCGGCGCTTGAGGCCAGAAAAATGGTTGGTCTCAAAATGAATGTTCCGAAGGAACAACTTGAGACAGTGGTTGGGCTCTTGCCTTCTCTGAATGCTCCAACTGTCTCCGGTCTCTATAAATCTGATTGGTTTAGTGTAGAGTCTGTGGTTTCGGAAGAGATAGTGCGAAGCCTGATACCGAAATTACTCAAGGCTGGCGCTACAGGAATTATTGAGTACCCACTTAACAAGGTTTTGTAATTCTTTGAGACCATTGTCCGGTCACTGATCGTGATAGACTGTCACAGGAATCCATATAAATGGAGGACCTGTTCAAGGCTCCTCCACGAAAGGATTTCTGGCCATTCTGCAGATGCAATTTCCCTCATCTCCGTTATTCCATTCCCGGATTATTTTTTTGAGTCCTTGCCGGTCAAGGTCAAGTAGGGTCTTCACATCTCCTTGAGTGATGAGTCTCATTTTGTAGGCAAAAAAAATTGCTTCTTCCAGCAGCCCTGGTGTATACGGCAGACGCTCCTTTAGAAGGCCTTTACGATCCAATAGGTCAAGTATCTTGTTGTATGATTGTTTGGCTTTTCCACAATCAGCCATCATATCCCTCAACGACCTCCATGAAATATAGCTCAGCAAATTAGCAAATCAGAAACATGAAAATGTCACACGTCAAAACTGGTGCGGACGACCCTACCAGCCATTATTTCCACAAAATTTGGAACATACTCTTTAATGTCAGAATAATCATGAGTTATAACTACAATTGTTTTTTCTTGAGATCTTTTTAGGCTCTTAATAATGTCATTCATCAGAGCATGACTTTTGACGTCCAAATGGGAAGTTGGTTCATCGAACAGAAAAACATCTGGATCTATAGCCAGCGCCCGGGCCAATGCCACACGCTGAGCCTCACCGCCAGAAAGGGAACGTGCCAAGCGCTTTTCAAATCCTACAAGGTCAACCTGAGCCAACGCTTGTTCGCAAGTCTTTCTTATAAGTTTTCTCCCGATGCCCCTCAAACGCAATGCCCAGGCAACATTCTCAAAAACATCTGTATTGAAAAGATACGGCTTTTGGGTAAGATAACCAATCCTTCGTCTAAAAGATAACCGATTACTCCTAGTGCATGGCTCGTCAAAAAACTTAACGAATCCGCTGGATGGTTGTTCTACAAAAGATAATATTTGTAACAGTGTGGTCTTGCCGGAGCCATTCGGACCAAGAATTGCCGTTACTATTCCAGCTGGGATTTCTAATTTATCAATTGATAGAACCTTTTTTGTCCCATAAGCAAAGTCCACCTTGTTAAGATTGTAGGCGATCTTCATCTTGACTGCCTTTGCAGAGCGTAAAGAGCAAGGTTTACCAAGAGAGCGACAAAGAGCAAAGCCATTCCCAATGCCATGCCAAGCTCGAATTCTCCCTTGCTGGTTTCGAGAGCAATTGCAGTGGTCATGGTTCTAGTGAAACCTTTGATGTTGCCTCCAAGCATCATTGCAATTCCGACTTCTGAAATGACCCTTCCGAACGCAAAAGCTACCGCCGCAGTTATTGCAAATCGCCCCTCTCTAAGTATCATGCAGAATTCCTGCCAAGCATTTGCCCCTAACGTACGACATGTCAGAAATAATCTCGGGTCTAGCGCCTGGACAGCACTCAGGGTGAGATTAATGACAAGCGGGGTTGCTAGAAAAAACAATCCGAGTTCCATCCCGTATGGTGTGAACAGAAGCCCATAATCTCCTAGCGGACCTTTGCGACTCAAAAAAGCGTAAAACATTAATCCCAGAACTACAGTGGGAAATGCCATCGCGGTGTTAAGCGCTACCGTCAACACTCTCTTGAGCCAAAAATCTTTCAGCGCGATCAGTACTCCAATGGGAATCCCTATCATTGCAGCAGACATTACGGCTATCAAAGAAACCTTTAATGATACCCAAATTATTAAATAGACCCCCGAATCGAAACGAATAATCAATCCAAGGCCGTC